>JBCCHR010000234.1:0-5235 GCA_039028655.1 Bacteroidota bacterium | reverse complement strand
TCCGTTTATTGTGTAGGACTAGGCTTAGACAAAGAAAATGAAGGAGTTATGAGCTAGTTTCTTTTTTTGGATCGGATCATGGCTTCGAGCATGTCCCACATTTGCTCCGGCACCTCTTCCAATAGATTCATCTGTCCCGCGCCTTTCAACCACTCACCACCATCGATGGTAATGACTTCGCCATTGAGGTAGGCCGAGAAATCGGAGACGAGGTAGGCCGCCAGATTGGCCAATTCCTGATGTTCTCCAGCACGTTTTAAAGGTACTTTTTTTGCCAGATCGAATTTCTCTTTGAGGTCACCGGGCAGCAAACGATCCCAGGCACCCTTGGTAGGGAAGGGACCGGGTGCGATCGCATTAAATCGCATGCCGTATTTGGCCCACTCCACCGCCAGCGAGCGAGTCATGGCCAATACGCCTGCCTTGGCAGTGGCACTTGGTACCACGTAGGCCGATCCTGTCCAGGCATAGGTTGTTACGATATTGAGTACCGTTTTGTTGGTCTCCTTTTCTTTGATCCAATGTTTCCCGAAGGCCAGGGTGCAATTCTTGGTTCCCTTTAAAACAATGTCTATGATGGTATCAAAGGCATTGGCCGAAAGTCGCTCGGTGGGAGAGATAAAATTTCCCGCCGCGTTGTTCAGCAGCACGTCTACAGTACCAAATGTCTCGATCGAAGCATTTACCATGGCTTCCACTTCGTCATAGTTTCGCACATCGCACTGAACGGGCAGCACCTTGCCACCGGTCTGTTCTTCCAACTCGGCCTTCGCGGCCTCCAGTTTTTCCATGTTTCGAGAAGTGATCACCACATTGGCCCCCAGCTCGAGGAAGTAAGTGGTCATGGATTTCCCTAGTCCGCTACCGCCACCGGTAACTACAATTGTTTTTCCTTTTAGCGCGTCGTCGCGAAGCATTTTGGCCTTTAGATCCATACAAGAAGAAGTTTTTGTAAAAGTAGTAAAAGTGTAGGTAATAGTTCCCGGAGAATTCCGCTTGATTTTTGCGTTTTGATGGGTCATCAGTATCTCCTTTTTTCGACAGGATAATCTCCTCATACCATGGAACCTATGGTTTTTTTTGGTACCTTTAATTGTCTCCCCGGCATGTTTTAAGCGAAGCTGTTTTCTGAATCTAAGAGAAGTAATTACCCAATTAGTTGGCTAAAAATTGCACGCCTATGGCTTAATTTTTTATTCTGAATATTATGGGGAATACACACATACATGCCAAAACGCGACAGCAAATAGCCGAAGAATACGGAATCTCCCCACGCACCTTGAGGAGATGGCTCAAAAACTCCAATATCCAATTACCCAATCGTTTGCTTGGTCCTAAGGAACAACTCAAGATCTACCAGGAATTTGGGGATCCCAATCCATGATCCGTTCCTCATCGAACCTCCAAAGGTAATGTCGCCTTATGTCCGGAAATGAGCTGGAATGGAGGGTTTTGAACCAATTTGTCTTATCATGATTTAAAGCAATGTGTGTAACTTTAGTCTATACAAACCTAGCTTACTAAAAGACCCTTTTAGGAGCTATGGGATATCATTTCTGCGCAGAGATGTCATACCATTTTATTAATTTAATTCATGTATTATGAAACGATATGCCCTGCTATTTTCAGTTGCCGTAGTTGCCTTATTGGTTAGCTATAGCTTTTCCAATGTTGAGAAATTTCCAGATAATGTATCCGCCGAAAGTGTCACCATGTTTGAGGATCATTATCTGAAGACCATAAACAACGAGGATTTGAACATCCAATTGGCCCAAAACTTCTCAAATCTGTTTGACGAAGTAACTTCGGTAGATGCGCAATTCTCACCCAGCGACGGTTACTACTACATCGTATTTGCCGAAAAGGATGGCAAAAAGATCATTGATCTCCTCAAGGTGGAAGAACACGACGTAAGCAATGAGACCTATTCGTACATCGACTTTACCAATATAGAAGTGAACGAATCGACCCAGTATTGTACCACCGGAGGTCTTACCTGTCCCTCGGGTTGCAATTACAACCCATTTGTACCATGCCTCGCCAAATGTGGCATTTGGAATGGCTTCTTCTGTATTTCACCATGATAACGAGGATTTGAAATAAAAACATGGGCGTTTCCAACTGGAAACGCCCTTTTTCTTTTATCCCGGTCGTGATTCATAAACAAAGACCTGTCTATTTTGGAAGTGCCATAGGTGTTTTGTTCCTTACTGTAAGAAAAATGAAAAATCTCCAAAAACATGGGTAATAAATGGTCGTAAAGAGACCTATATAGGTGTAAAGACATTGTTACCCATTAAAATTGAATAGCATGAAGAATTATTATTTTATCGTTGCCTTATTGGTCACCGGGCTGGTACAGGCCCAAATTGTGAATATTCCGGATCCCAATTTTAAGTTTCAATTGGTCAACACACCATGTGTAGACACCAACCTGGACCAGATCCCGGAATTTGATGTGGACACCAACAACGACGGCGAGATCCAGGTGAGCGAAGCAGAAGCAGTGACCGGCGGTTTATTGGTTCCATGGGGATTCATTGATCCAGTGGAGGACAAGATCGATGACCTTACGGGCATCGAAAGTTTTGTGAACGTGCAGTTGCTCTCTTTTTTCGGTAACGATGTAGCCGGGACATTGGATCTTTCGGCCAATACCAAGCTTACCGATGTGTATGCTTTCGACAACCGTCTTGGGTCCTTGATATTCAACAACAATCCGGATCTTAGGGTCTTGTACTGTGGTGAGAACCAACTTCAAAATCTGGACGTATCGGGCGCACCAGGGATCACCAATCTTGAGGCAATCGACAATTGGCTACCGGGGTTGGATCTTTCAAACAATCTGAATCTGGTCGACGTTCGTGTGGAAGACAATTTCCTGACCAGCATCACACTCCCGGCCACCGAAACCTTTACCACGCTATATATTGGTCAAAACCGATTGGAACAGATTGATCTTACCCCAGTAACCAATTTAGAGGTGTTTTGGGCATACGACAATGAATTCACTGAGTTTGATCCCGGACAGAGTCCGAGCCTGAAAACAATCAGCCTAGCCGACAACGATGAATTGGTATCCATCGATTTCTCGCAAAACGTAAATCTGATAGAATTGGATGTGCGCTTCAACGACGGCCTGCGCACCTTCAACCTCCAGAACGGAAACAACGAAAACATGGAGTATATGCTCGCGACAAGCAATTTAAGCCTGGAATGCGTGGTGGTGGACGATGTGGATGCGGAAAGACCACCTTGTGGCTCGTTTTCAGGATGGTGTTTGGGGTCGTTGGTTGTACTTACCGAAGACGAATGTGTCCTGGGAGTACCCGAAACCAACGCATTGTCTTTTTCTTTATATCCCAATCCTGCCTCCACGCAATTGCTAATCCAGACGGAACGTCCTGTAGATTCGTTTACCATTTTTAACATCGCCGGTGTAGCGATCGCTCAAGGCACCTCAAAGCGTGTGGATGTGAATCAACTCAGTTCGGGGATCTACTTTATTGAAATATGGTCGGAGGGGCAGCACAGTGCCAGGAAGTTCATCAAGCGATAGCAGCTCGTTCTAGCGATACACCACGCAGTGATCGAATCGATCGTCGTTAAGAATATGCGGGTGCTGTACGGTGCCTATTTGTTGCATGCCGATCTTCTTCATCACATTGATGGAGGGCAGGTTGGTATTGGTTGCGAATGCGATCACTTGCTGTATGCCAAACTGCGGTCCGGCTGCCTTAAGACACGCCTCGGCTGCCTCAGTGGCATAGCCGTTTCCCCAGGAGCTCCTATGGAGTCGCCATCCAATATCCACGCAAGGTGTGAACTCGCTTTCCCAGGTTTGGTTAGCCAAACCGGTAAAGCCAATGAAGTTGCCTGAGGATAATTCGTCCACCGCAAAGTAAGTATAACCATAAGTGTTGAAATGATTGTTCAAACGCTGGATCATAGCAAGTGTATCGTCGGCCGATAGTAATCCGGGGAAATGGGCCATCACAGCTTCGTCCTGTCCCATCTCGATGAATGGGGCTTCATCCGAAGGCAGCCAGCTTCTCAATCCAAGGCGCGGGGTTTGTAAAACGTAGGATCTCATAGCGAATGGTTACAGCAGTTGATGGATCTGGGCATATTGCAGCAGCATGATGGTTTTGGCGTCGTTGATCTCACCAGTTTCCATCATCCGACAGGCTTCATCAAAGTCCAGTTCAAGCACTTCAATGTTTTCTTGCTCGGCTGCGATGCCACCGCCGTCCTCTAATTTCATCTCACTGGTGTATTCAGCAATAAAAAAATAGAGCACTTCGGTAACCGATCCGGGCGACATGTATGCCTCAAATACCTTTTTTACATTCGAAATATGGTACCCGGTTTCTTCGCGGGTCTCTTTGCGGATGCAATCTTCCGGTTGGTCCTCGTCAAGGAGTCCGGCGCAAACCTCGATCATCATCCCACTGTCATTACCATTTACATAAGTGGGCATTCTGAATTGCCGGGTAAGTACCACAGACCGTTGTTCCCTATTATACAGTAAGATGGCGGCTCCATTGCCACGGTCGTACGCTTCTCGTACCTGGGTTTCCCAGCTTCCGTCGGCCTTCTGGTATTGATAAGTGATCTTCCTAAGGACATACCAGTTTTGCGAAAGGATTTCGGTTTCTGTGATCTTTATTCCAGGATTGTTCATGGTGTGATGTTGGTGTATGGTGCTCATTGTCCTGTAAGATGAGGCAGGTATGAATGCGTTGCGCTAGGATCCAACCGAATCGATCAGGATCTCCAGCATTTCGATCGCGGCCTTCGAGATCTTTGTACCCGGACCATAGATCGCCACTGCACCGGCATCGAATAAGAATTCATAGTCCTGCGGCGGGATCACACCTCCTACGATGACCATAATATCTTCGCGTCCCAGTTTTTTCATTTCTGAAATTACTTGGGGCACCAGGGTCTTATGTCCGGCTGCCAGCGATGAGATTCCAAGGATATGTACATCGTTTTCAACCGCTTGTTGCGCTGCTTCCGAAGGGGTCTGGAACAAGGGGCCTATGTCCACATCGAAACCAACGTCGGCATAACCTGTGGCGACCACCTTGGCACCTCGGTCGTGCCCGTCCTGACCCATTTTTGCGATCATGATTC
Source organism: Bacteroidota bacterium (assembly GCA_039028655.1). GTDB lineage: Bacteria > Bacteroidota > Bacteroidia > Flavobacteriales > Flavobacteriaceae > Aureisphaera. The sequence continues at coordinate 96 of JBCCHR010000234.1, read as the reverse complement.
GTGGTCGACGACCTTCCAGAGCCGCAAACTTGTCGGCCAATTCCCTGGCTTGTTGAAATGATTCATCCATCTTTATTTCTTTGCTATAGACTCCGC
>JBCCHR010000233.1:0-5246 GCA_039028655.1 Bacteroidota bacterium | reverse complement strand
TTGGAGATATAACCAAAAGGACGATCGTGGAAATGCTGCTTGAAAATTTCGTGAAATTTTTCAAAATGAGGTTGATCGAAGACGATTCCTTCGTGTACGGTTCCAAGGACAAAATGCTCGTGTAATTCCAAACGAGCAAAGTCCAGATCAATGAAACAGGGGGCTGGGGAGGCCATTGTGGTTTAGGTAATGTTGCCCTCTAATGTAGCACTTTTTATCCAGTTCGAAAAGTAAGAGGTAGGCAATCACGACTTCGATCAGGACGGATCTTCGCCCATTCCGAAGAAACTAAATACCGAACTTCCGTATCGCCTGGACTCCTGGTGATTTCGCAAATGGGACAGATCGGTGTGCTTGGGATGCTCCACGATAAGTACTCCTTCTGGCTGTAGCAATTCACCATTGAAAACCAGGTTCACCAATGTTTCGAAAGTATCGATCTCCATGGCATATGGAGGGTCGGCAAAGATCACATCGTACGTTTGACTATGGGATTCGAGGAACTTAAAAACGTCCCTTTTGAGAGCCGTAATGGGGAAATTGAACTCGTTGGCAATTTTTTGTATGTAAGCCACACAGCCATAAAAGGAATCCACCGCGGTGATCTTCGGTGTGCCACGAGATGCAAATTCAAAGCTGATATTTCCGGTACCCGCAAAGAGATCGAGCACCTGTAATTCATCAAAATAATATTGATGATTCAGAATATTGAATAAAGCTTCCTTGGCATTGTCAGTTGTAGGTCGAACCGGCAGGTTGCGCGGTGCCATGAGGCGACGGCCTTTATGAGAACCTGAGATGATGCGCATTACGTCAGGGATTTTAGAAGATAGTGCTGGTGGGGTGCTTCGTTGGACAGCAAATGGTGTTCATGCTCCACGAACGAGATCTTTCGAACATAGGTGTACAAAATCTCGTAAAGATCACTTTGCTCATCGATAGCGCCACATAGTTGCACTTCCACGCTGTCCGGATTCAGATTTAATTGTTCAAAACAGAACAATACATAATAGATAAAATCTTCCGGAGTCTTGTATTGGTAGGAGTTACAAAGTTCCAAGGCGCCCTTCTTGCTCACGATACAATCGAATTGTCCATCGAGGACATGAAGGAAGACCCGATTGGCTTCCGAATGCTTTTCCGAAGAAAGAAGCGCACCCATTAAGAGGGTAGAAGCGTGGAAATAAGAAAACGAACCAAAGGTGTCGAACAAATAATTATTGATGTTCATAAAGGGTACATAGACCACAACGGCATTAAGGCCATCCACCTCGTCGAAACTAATGTAATCGTTACCCAGGATCTTGGTATTGAATTTCAGGTACTCACTCGCCTTGTGTTCATCGAACAGAGATTGCGGCACCACCGAATAATTGTGCGTGGTATACACCACATTTACTTCAACAAACGGGCCTTGAAGAATGCCTTCCCGCGATAGTTGTTTTGTGATTTCAAATAACAGTTCTTCAGGCGTGTGTGGCGTGTCAAAATCCAATTCAGAGAAATGAACCACCGCACCGGAAGGAGCCGTTATTAAAAAAGAAAGTCCGGTCAATGTTACTTGAACGGACAATCTGTTAGCTTGGTTGGTTGTGTTATTCTTGGTCTTTGGCTTTGTCATATAACTTAGGCCAGTTTCCGCTTGTGTTAATTTCATCCATGGAACCAATTTTGATCGTTGGACCGTTTACACCGTCCACCGAGTTTACTTGTAGTTCCTGTACGATTAGATCGTCATTCATTCCTTCCAGCACCACTCGCTTGTGTACCTTAGCTTCGAATACGGAGTACTCAACACCATTCTTTTCCAGTTTACCCGCGTCCAATTCAAATTGCGCTTCGGTACCCGGTACATCCATCATGGTCTTGTAGCGATCGCCACCAGCAAAAAGGGAGTCCTTTACTGCTCTAAATCCAATGGTATCTACTACGATCACATCGATGAAATACCCAGATTCGATCCCGTAGGCTTTGTTTTTCTCAACATCCGCATAGCTACTATCTCTTCTCTCCGTGATCGCGTATTTGGCAGTATCGATAAAGCGTACCAAACTATCCCAGTTTCCTGCATAGTTTCCGGTAATTTCCTGATGCGCCAATTGCGACTCTTTAATATCCTTCAACTTAGCAATAACTTTTTCATATCGTTCCACCTTGGTTTTGTTGAATTGCACGGGCCCGATAATCGAGTCGTATAATTTGTAACCCAGGAAGATAATAATTACCCATAGAACTAATTGAATGATAAGTTTCATTATGAAGAGAGTTTAATTTAGATTTTCAATGAAAAACACGTCCATCGCAAATCTACAATTTTTTTTTATTGGTAAAACTATATTCCGAAAAAAACCTACCTATCTTTGAGCTTTCGATCTGGCCCTCCTATGGATGTTTCCCGATTTTACAGCCTTCTCAAGAGTGACTTCCCGCACACACCTACACGCAAGCAGGATATCGCCCTTCAATTGTTGGCCAAGTTTATCTTGAGCAAGGATAAAAATGAGGTTTTCCTTCTCAAAGGATATGCTGGAACAGGAAAGACCACCCTTGTAGGAACGCTCGTTAAAAACCTGGAACTATTGCATCGCTCGGCAGTGCTGTTGGCTCCAACCGGAAGAGCCGCTAAGGTGATCAGCAACTACAGCAACAAGGAGGCCTTTACCATTCATAAGAAGATCTATATCCCCAAGAGTGTACGTGGAGGAGGAGTGACCTTCAAACTTCAGAATAACAAACATAAAAATGTGGTATTCATCGTGGATGAAGCTTCGATGATTCCGGACATCAATCAGGATTCCAAGTTGTTTGAAAATGGCTCGCTTCTGGACGATCTCATGCAATACATTTACAGCGGATACAACTGTAAGCTCATGCTTATTGGCGACACCGCTCAATTACCGCCAGTCAAACTTACCATTAGCCCGGCACTGGATGCGCAAACGCTTTCGAATCACTACAACAAGGAGGTCGTACGTATCGAACTGGACGAAGTGATGCGTCAAGGGAAAGAAAGCGGGATTCTATTTAACGCTACGGAGATCAGGCATGCGTTGGAATCGGGCTTTTATGAATCGTTTAAATTCGACGTTCTTTCGTTCGAGGAGATCGTTCGGCCCATGGACGGCCAGGAAGTAATGGACGCCATCATGGATAGCTACTCACAGCAGGGCAACGAAGAAACGGTGATCATTGTGCGTTCCAATAAACGAGCGAATGCTTACAATCAAAACATTCGCAATCGTATCCTGTTCAAGGAGGAAGAGCTTTCCGCAGGAGATTACCTCATGGTAGTAAAGAACAACTATTTCTGGGTGCAACCCTCATCCGAGGCTGGTTTCATCGCCAACGGGGATATCATCGAGATACTGGAGATTCGCGAGATCAAAGAGTTGTATGGTTTTCGTTTTGCTGAAGTGACCGCGCGTATGGTAGACTATCCGGGCATGAAACCCATCGACACCGTGCTACTGCTGGACACGCTTACTTCCGAAACGCCTTCGCTATCGTATGAAGATTCCAATAAATTATATGAGGCTGTTCGTGAGGACTATGCCGACCTCACTTCCAATTATAAAAAATTCCTTTCTGTAAAGAATAACAAGTATTTCAATGCCTTGCAAGTGAAGTTTTCGTACGCCATCACCTGCCATAAATCGCAAGGTGGGCAATGGAATACGGTATTCGTGGAGCAACCGTATCTACCTAATGGCATGGATAAAGACTACATGCGCTGGTTGTACACGGCAGTCACCCGGGCCCGATCCAAGTTGTACTTGCTGGGTTTCAAAAGCGAATTTTTTGTAGATCACGAGTAAACCTTTTGGTAAATTGGGCATCTATCCTAAGATAATACAATGAAATGGTCTGGAATGTTAGGAAACTTTCTATTTTTGCAACCTCATAAAAATACCACACATTGAAGATTATTGCTATGATTCCCGCACGTTATGGTGCGTCGAGATTTCCAGGAAAATTAATGCAGGACTTGGGCGGTAAGCCGGTAATAGTCCGAACTTATGAGGCGACCAAAGAGACCGGACTGTTTGATGAAGTCTATGTGGTGACCGACAGCGAGATCATTTATAAGGAGATCGAGCTAAGCGGTGGAAAGGCCATTATGAGCATTCGGGAGCATGACTGTGGTTCCGATCGCATCGCCGAAGCCGTAGAGGACATGGACGTCGATATTGTGGTAAACGTTCAAGGCGATGAGCCTTTCACCAGCAAATCGGGTCTGGAAGCGGTCTTGAGAGTATTCAAGGGGCCCGATGCCGATAGGATCGACCTGGCTTCCCTCATGACAGAAATGCATGATTGGAAGGAAATAAGCGATCCAAATGCCGTGAAGGTAATCGTCGACAAGGACAACTTCGCATTGTATTTTTCACGTTCTCCCATTCCTTATCCTCGTGATAAGAATGCGGCTGTACAGTATTATAAACACAAAGGGGTCTATGCCTTTCGCAAAAGCGCCCTGATGGATTTTTACAGGCTACCGATGCGCTCTATGGAAGCAGCCGAAAAGATCGAATGCATCCGGTATCTGGAATATGGAAAAAATATAAAAATGGCTATTTCAAACACACAAGGGATCGAGATCGATACCCCGGAAGATCTGGTTCGTGCCAACAAAGTACTTAAAGAGGATAAGACCACCGCGGTAAACAACAAGTACCGCAATTTCCCAATGGTGCCCAAAGTGATCTTTGGAACGGGAAGTTTCGACCAGTTGCCTTCCATACTTGCTCCCAAGCGAAAGGACAAAGCTCCTTTTATATACCTGGTAGACGATGTATTCGAAAACAACCAGGAATTAGTCGATCGAATGAACCTTCGATTTAACGACAAGTTGATATTCGTGTCGGCCGATGAAGAACCGAAGACCGAACAGGTAGACAATATCGTGCGAGTGATCAAACGGGAATTCACCTATGATCCTTCTGGAATCATCGGAATCGGGGGAGGAAGCGTACTCGATCTTTCCAAGGCCGTGGCATTGATGCTCACCAACAAAGGTAGTGCAGCCGATTACCAGGGATGGGACCTCATCCAAAACAAGGCGATCTACCACGTGGGAATCCCAACCATCTCAGGAACCGGAGCCGAAGTATCACGTACCACCGTACTTACCGGTCCTGAAAAGAAACTGGGGATCAACAGCGATTATACACCATTCGACCAGGTAGTGCTGGATCCGGATCTAACGGTGGGAGTTCCTAAAAATCAATGGTTCTATACCGGACTGG
>JBCCHR010000232.1:0-5291 GCA_039028655.1 Bacteroidota bacterium | reverse complement strand
GATCATTGCGCCAAAGTTCCCCTGGAGAAAGCCAAGGCGTATCTCTACACCGTAGCGCGCAATTTTTTCCTCAAGGACGTGGCGAAAAAAAAGGTGCGGCTTGCCTACGTACAGAAAAGCAACACAAAGGTTTCTGCAGAATCCCCGGAATTCCTGTACCTGGAAGAAGAATTTAAAATACAACTGGAGACCGCCATCGCAGGGCTCTCCGAAAAACAGCGAGAGGTATTCTTGTTGCACCGGATCGACAAGAAAAAGTACCACGAAATTGCAGAGATGCTGGAAATTTCGGTCAAGGCAGTGGAGAAACGCATGCACTCTGCCTTGGTGCAATTGAGAAAGGATATTGATTATTTCAAGAAAAAGTAGGGTTTTTTACTGCTGAAGGGTTTCAGTAGTATATGAACGCTAAATAGAACGAATGGAACAACATTACGACGATACATTTTTGGCAAGATGGATGGCTGGAAAACTCTCGCCTGAAGAATTGCGTGAGTTTGAACAATCGGAAGCCTATTCCGACTTCCAATTGATCAAACAAGGTTCGGAACAGCTGCAGCCACCAGCCTACGACGAGGAAAGTGCCCTACAGCAATTAAAAAAGCGCACTACTAAAAAGAAGCCAGCTAAAACCAGACGTTTGCTACCGTCCTGGAGCTACGCCGCTGCCGCTGCAGTGGCTCTGTTGGTTGGGTACTTTTTGTTTTATCCGCAGGCATCATCACTTTCCACCGGGATAGGCGAATACAAAACACTGGACCTTCCGGACGGTTCGGCGATAGCGCTAAATGCCGACTCTTCCATCAAGTATTTCCCCGATGATTGGCAAGAAGAGCGCAAGATCATTCTTGAAGGCGAGTCGCAGTTCGATGTCACCAAGGGATCCTCCTTTTCAGTAAACACCCCCAACGGCACGATCACGGTGTTGGGAACACGCTTTGTGGTGAATTCGCGCGACAACTATTTCGACGTTCAATGTTTTGAAGGGAAAGTTGCCGTACAAACGCAGAAAGACAGTCTTACCTTAACACAAGGACAAGCCGTGCGATTTCAACTTGGATCGCAATTCTCCTACGCCGTTTCAGAAAGCGAAGCAGCCTGGCTAAGGGGAGAAAGCAGTTTCCGCGAAGTGCCTATTCTCGAGGTGATACAGAGCCTGGAACGACAATTCGACCTCCGCATTTCAGGTAAGGAACTACTGGAAATCCAAAACTTCACAGGTCGATTTGGTCATGACAATGTGCAGACCGCAGTAAAAACCGTTTTTGACGCCATGGAAATTAAATATACTTTTGAGGGAACAAACCGCGTTTCTATCCAAAAGTAATTTATGAGGCAACGCCTTCTCGCCTTCTTTTTTTTTCTATGCCATACAGCCGTCATGCTTGCGCAGGATGTGAGGATCGAATTCGACAATGCATCCCTGCCCCTCAACAATGTGATCTCGCAATTGGAAAGCAAATTCTCTGTGCGCTTTTCGTACAACAGTGATCGTTTACAAGAAAAAGCACTGCAACTCGACGGAACGTACTCGCTTACCAAGGTGCTCAACGAGATCTCACGTCAACACGCTTTGGAAGTTCGAAAGATCGATGCGTCCAATTATGTGATCGTCCTTCGGGATACCAACGATGCGCTAAAAAGCATCTGCGGCCAGGTGATCGATCAGGCAACCGGAGAACCCCTCGAAGGGGTAACCCTGGTAATCGAAGGTGCCTATCGCGGAACCATAACTAACGAGGAGGGCCGCTTTACCCTCGACGGTCTCACAGCCAAGGATCAACTTAGTTTTCAATACCTGGGCTACCAAACGGTACTGTCTGGCGTAGACCGCTTCGAGGACCCAATTTGTCCAACCTTGGAGATGACTTACGACACCAACCAACTCCATCCGGTTTTAATCACCGAGTACGTGACCACAGGCTTTGACCGAAACAATAGCGATGGATCCATCGAGATCACACCCAAAAAACTGGGCATCTTACCTGGTTTGATCGAGCCCGATGTCCTCCAAAGCCTTCAACTGTTACCCGGGATCACCAGTCCGTCCGAATCGGCCGCAAATCTCCATATTCGCGGAGGGACACCCGATCAAAACCTCGTGCTGTGGGACGGTATCAAAATGTATCATCAAGGGCATTTCTTTGGTCAGATATCTGCCTTCAACCCCTACATTACTGAAGAGATCAAACTTTACCAAAGTGGTACCAGTCCTGCCTACGGCGATCGAATTTCAGGGGTGATCGACATTCGATCGACCCGGGAGGTTCCCGATGAGATATCGGCTGGGGGCGGTTTCAATTTCACGCAGGCCGACGCCTATGTCAAGATCCCGATAGATTCGACCTTTGGCCTGATCGCCTCGGCACGCAGGTCGTTCTCCGATATCGTGGAGACGATCACCTTCAATAATTTGAGCGACAAAGTTTTTCAGAATACAAAAATAGGAGACACCTCAGCGGACGAGGACGAAAGCATCGAACTGCTTCGAAACGAATTCAGATTTACGGATTTCAATGTGAAGGCCATTTGGCAACCCGACGCGCGAAATTACGTGTCGCTTAGTTCCCTCTTTGTGACCAACCGCCTGGACTATGCCTCCACGGTTGACATGATTAGTACCTCCGACCAACTGAATCTTACGAACAACGGTTACAGTTTTTTGTGGGACCATTCGCTATCCAACGACTGGCAACTCTCACTAAAAAGTTATCTAAGCGAATACGATTCTAATTTTATGTTTGCTGAAAACAATGTGCCCGACAACGACCAGTTCGAGCAGATTAAGAATAACACCGTGAACGATTTTGGTGCCACCTTGCAATCGCAGTACCGATGGAAGGAGAAGCACCGCTTACTGGGTGGGTACGACTTTAGCCGCGCACGAGTAACCTACTTGATCAATGGTGTGGATAATGGCGTTGTTGAAACCAACGAAAACGAAGACGACCTCCTAAACACCCATGCCGGATACCTGGAATATCGGTTTCTTTCATCCTCCTGGCTCGTCCGTGCCGGGGTACGCGCGAATTACCTGTCCAGCAATTCCCAATGGTACGCGGAGCCGCGGCTGTACCTGGAAACTACACTCAGCCAAAACTTTCGTGTGAAGACTTCAGGCGAGATCAAGAACCAGTCCATTAGTCAGCTCATCCAGTTCGAATTTAACGAGATTGGCGTAGGCAACAACATTTGGGTACTGGCCGATGCAGCAGATATCCCGGTGCTGAACATCCGACAAACCACGTTGGGTGTGTTATTTCAAAAAGACGGTTGGAACATCGACATTGACGGGTATCTCAAAAAAACCAGGGGAATCACCTCCTTTAGCCGGGGCTTTGATCAATCCAATACCGAAGGGGACGATTATTCGGAAGGAACCAGCGAAAGTATCGGTCTGGATATCTTGATAAAGAAAAAGACCGGACCCGTACGATCATGGCTCAGTTATTCCCTTAGCCAAACCAACTTTCTATTTCCGGAATTGCAGGCAAGCAGTTTTGCCGGAAATTTTGATCAACGGCATGTCCTCAACTTTGCCAATACACTCACCATCGATCAGCTCCAGATCTCTCTGGGATGGTATTTTGCCACAGGAGTGCCTTACACCATTCCCAGCGGAATCGGTGAGACCGAAGAAAACGACTTTTTCCTGATCTTCGACCAACAAAATACTGCCAGGCTGGAAAGTTTCCACAGGCTGGACGCATCGGTGATGTACGATATTTTCTTCGGAAAACAGCACCCCTGTCGCCTTCGGCTGGGACTATCTGCACTCAATTTGTACGACCGTCAAAACGAAATAGAGAAAGATTTTCGCATTGAGTTCGATGCGGACGAAAACCAGGCGCCGCAAGTTGAAGAGCGTACCAAATTTGGGCTGGGTTTGACTCCCAATGTGCTGGTTCGATTAGATTTCTAGGCCAAAAAGTAATGGCTTTTTCTTTCTGCCGAATTGTTTACGACTGAAACAAAGGTCGGTCTTCCATCATGGTATTGACCTTACCGGCAATAGTCTCGAGTCGTTCCTCATCCTCGAACTGCGTGATGGCCTCGTCGATAAGCTCCACGATCTGAAGCATATCGGCTTCCTTCAAACCACGCGTGGTTACAGCCGCCGTACCGATGCGAATACCGCTGGTCACAAAAGGCGATTGGTGGTCAAAGGGAACCATATTCTTGTTCACAGTGATATCTGCCTTTCCAAGGGCTTCTTCGGCTTCCTTGCCAGTGATGTTCTTGTTGCGCAGGTCGATCAACATCATGTGGTTGTCGGTCCCACCACTAATGATCTTATACCCCTTTTGCACAAAGGCCTCTGCCATGACCGCCGCATTTTTCTTCACCTGAACCATATAATGCAGAAAATCGTCGGTTAAGGCCTCACCAAAGGCAATGGCCTTGGCGGCAATGATGTGCTCCAATGGGCCTCCCTGGTTGCCCGGAAAGATCCCACTGTTAAGCAGCGACGACATTTTACGAAGCTTTCCACTCTTCAATGTCAGGCCAAAAGGATTGTCGAAGTCTTTCCCCATAAGGATCAAACCACCTCGAGGGCCTCGTAGGGTTTTATGCGTGGTGGTGGTCACTACATGGCAGTGTGGGATGGGATCGGCAATGATGCCCTTTGCGATCAGGCCTGCTGGGTGAGCGATATCGGCCAGTAGTATAGCACCTACCTTATCGGCGATCTCCCTAAAACGCTTGTAATCGATCTCACGCGAATAGGCCGAAGCTCCGGCGATGATCATTTTGGGTTGTTCCCTTACAGCGATCTCTTCAATTTTATCGTAATTCAAACGTCCGGTCTCTTCATCGACTCCGTAGAACACCGGGTTGTACAATTTGCCCGAAAAATTAACCGGCGAGCCGTGTGTAAGATGCCCACCGTGGGAAAGATCAAAGCCTAGGAAAGTATCGCCCGGTTTCAGGCATGCGGCAAACACCGCCGTATTGGCCTGCGACCCGCTATGCGGCTGCACGTTGGCATACTCGGCGCCAAACAGCGTCTTGGCCCGATCGATGGCAATTTGTTCTACCTCATCGACCACCTCACAACCGCCGTAGTAGCGTTTTCCCGGATACCCTTCGGCATATTTGTTGGTTAATACCGAACCGGCTGCTTCCAAAACATGTTCACTTACAAAGTTCTCTGAAGCGATCAATTCCAGGCCGTTGGTCTGGCGTTCTTTTTCGGCTGCGATAAGCTCAAAAATCTGTTCGTCTCTTGCCATCATTTCGTTCAAATTATTTAATCGTCAAAAATAGTAAATCCTTGTGGTTAGTCCTTC
>JBCCHR010000231.1:0-5292 GCA_039028655.1 Bacteroidota bacterium | reverse complement strand
ATATACTATGTTCATTTTCTTTGCTTGTCCAAAGAAAACGAACCAAAAGAAAAGACCCCGTTTTGTAGAAATTTCTTCGCTGCACTCAGAACCGAATCAAAAACTTCGCGTCGTGACAATTGTCACTCCTGGATTTCGAAGTTTTTGTTCCTATTTTGGACAAAACGTATGGCTAAAGCGGCAACTAGAATCATCAGGCTATATTTTTTGTTTAGCTCACAGGATAATATTTTATGGAGTTCGTGAATCTCCTTCGTCGATTTCTTTTTTGGAGGAGCGAAAAAGAAAAGAGAGAAAACATAGTTCCTTAAGAGTGTTACAAAATGAACAACAATTCGTCATGAAAAGACAACACCCAGACAACCATTGACGTTGGTTTGGCGTCTTTTTAGAAAACAGCATACCACAAATGATAGCCATGACGCAAATTCGAACTTTTTTATTTCTAGTTTTATTAAGTAGTACTCTAAGTACCTTCGGGCAGCAGTTTTCGGCCACCGTGGTCGATGCAAAAACTGGGCAGCCCATTCCTTTTGCAACGGTAGAGACCGGGAAAAACCAGGGAGTGATCACCAACGAAGAAGGAGTTTTCTCCTTCGACATCAGCAGTATCCGGGAGCCACTGGACTCTGTCTATGTGAGCTCAATGGGGTATGCGCGCCTGGGCATTGAATTAACAGCCCAGCCTGCTTCAGAAATAAAACTCACACCCACACCATTTACCCTCAAGTCGGTGTATGTGAGTAATTCCAATTTGAGCCCTAAGGAGATCATTGAAAAGGTAAAGGAGAACATGAGCGCTAATTATGCAACGTCGCTCTCTCGTAAAAAGATCTTCTTTCGTCAATCCGATTTTAATACCATGGACAAGGTGGATTTTGGGTTTCAGAAATCAACCATAGAAGAACTGAATAAGGAACTCATTGATAGCATCGCAGGACTTATTCCCAGAAAGTCTTCCTACTACCGGGAAGTGGCGGGAGAGTTCTATGGCGACTACCGGACGCACAAATTCTATGTCGACAAGGCGGCTGAGCTGTACGACAAGTCTAAGGACGTCTCCTTCGACGGGTTGTCGGACAAACTGGAACGTATTTTCAAGGAGAATGTCAAGCCTGATTCTTACATAAAGATCAAATCGGGGATCTTTGGAACGAAGTTGCAGCTGGACTCGGTGGCCGATGCCAACGAGGAAGAAGCCAAGGTGGTGAAGGTGCAAGTAGAAGACACCGACCACCAAAATTTCTCACAGCAGATCAAAGACCGGATCTCGGAGTTGTACGAGCAGTTATTTTTTCACGAAGACTCGAAGCTGGACATGCTTACCAAATCCAATCGGTATCGATTTGAACAAGAGGGCTATACCTTTATTGAAGGTGAACCTGTGTTCGTGCTCACCTTTGAACCCAAGGGCAAAAAAGACTTTAAAGGGGTGATGTATGTGGACACCGAGGATTTCGCTATCGTTCGGTTGGACTTCCAAAACGTTCGGCCATTGAAGCGATTTGGCCTGCTGGGCATCAAGTACCGCAATAATGTGTTTCGCGGCAAGATGCTCTTCAGCAAAAACAATGAAGGCACTTATAGTCCGCGTTACCTAGAATTGGAAAATGGCAGTTTCTTTGGTGTGGCCCGACCGTTGAAGGTGATCGAAAAGAACAAACACGTAAAAGGACGCCGCAAGCAAAACGAACTCTCCCTGGAGTTGGACGTACAAACTACAAACCTCAACAAGTATGAAATGGTGGTGTTTGATTCTGAAACCATTTCGGAGGGAGCCTATAGTTCTGTAAAAGAGAACAAGGATGTGAAGGCGCAATACCTTTCCAAGTACGATCCTAACTTTTGGGCAGGGTACACCATTATGGAGCCCAATGCCGCCATCCAGGAATTTACCGTGGTGGACGAATGATGGGCTTATTGATTGGAAGAGGACAGTCTACAGCACCTCGGCCTTTATGGCTGCTACCACTTCGGGATTGAGCAAGGTGGAGATATCCCCTAACTGATCCCCTTCGCCTGTGGCCAATTTACGCAGGATGCGTCGCATGATCTTTCCACTTCGGGTTTTTGGGAGTCCGATGGTGAATTGGATCTTATCCAGTTTTGCGATTGGGCCAATTCGCTCCGAGATCAGTTGATTGATCTCCCCACGAAGATTGTCATGGTTTCGGGTTTCGCCTACTTCTTTTAAGATCACGTATCCATACAAGGCGTTGCCTTTCACGTCATGAGGGAAGCCCACGATGGCGCTTTCGGCCACGGCCGGATGTTCGTTAATGGCATCTTCGATAGGTGCAGTTCCCAGGTTATGCCCGGAGACAATGATCACATCGTCAACACGCCCGGTGATTCTGTAATTTCCGGTGGCATCACGTAGCGCGCCGTCTCCTGTGAAATAGTGGTTTTCAAAAGCCGAAAAGTAAGTGTCTTTGTAACGCTGGTGGTTGCCCCAAATGGTGCGCGCCATTGACGGCCAGGGAAATTTGATGCACAGTCGGCCACTGGCTTTGGTGGGAGCCAGTTCGTTGCCATTCTCATCCATGAGGCACGGTTGCACCCCGGGCAACGGTAAGGTGGCGTAGGTGGGAATGGTGGGCGTGGAATTGGGAATGGGCGAAATAAGGATGCCTCCCGTTTCGGTTTGCCACCAGGTATCTACGATGGGGCTATTTCCCTTGCCAATATTGTCGTTGTACCAATGCCAGGCTTCCTCGTTAATGGGTTCCCCAACGGTACCCAGCACCTTGAGTGATGAAAGGTCGTAGGCGTTCACAAAATCCAGGTTTTCCTTGGCGAGTGCGCGAATGGCGGTAGGTGCGGTATAAAATTGATTGATCTTGTGCTTTTCCACGATCTGCCAGAAGCGACCCCAATCCGGATAGGTGGGTACTCCTTCAAACATGACGGTAGTGGTGCCGTTTGCCAATGGGCCATAAACGATATAGCTATGTCCGGTGATCCAGCCAATATCGGCCGTACACCAATACACATCATTCTCTTCGTACTGGAACACATTTTGGAAGGTGTAGGCGGCATATACCATATAACCGGCCGTGGTGTGTACCATCCCTTTGGGCATGCCGGTGGATCCGGAGGTGTAAAGAATGAACAGCGGATCTTCTGCATCCATTACTTCCGCGGGGCAGTGGGTTTCGGCAGCGGCCAGCAAAGGCTCCAGCCACTGGTCCCGACCGGGAGTCATTTGCACTTCAGAATGAATACGTTTAGCCACCAGCACATGTTCCACCCCTTCGCAATCGTTAAGGGCCTGGTCTACGATTCCCTTAAGGTCGACGGTTTTATTTCCTCGGAAGGAACCGTCGCTTGTGATCACGAGTTTGCAATCACAATCGTTGATGCGCGTTGCCAGAGCGGTCGCCGAGAATCCTGCAAACACCACCGAATGAACCGCTCCAATTCGGGCACAGGCCAGGACGGCGATGGCGAGTTCGGGGATCATGGGGAGGTAGATGCACACCCGATCTCCTTTTTGAATGCCATGATCTTTTAGGACGTTGGCAAAGGCACACACCCGTTCATGCAATTGACGGTAACTGATGTGCTCGGCCGGTGCGTCGGGATCGTTAGGTTCGAAGAGGATGGCGGTTTTGTCGGCTCGAGTTGCCAGGTGACGGTCGATACAATTGTCGGTAATGTTGAGCTGCGCTCCCTGGAACCACTTCACTTCCGGTTTACTAAAATCCCATTCCAGTACCCGGTCCCACGGTTTTCTCCACACGAAATGTTCGCGTGCGATCTCTTCCCAAAAAGTTTCCGGTTGCTCTACCGACTTGCGGTAGACCTGAAAGTATTCTTCCAAGCTTTTGATGTGGTACTGACTCATAGTAGCGACAAAAAATTATCCTACTAAAATAGCGAAGATTATTGAGTTTTGTCTCGGGCCTTATCCACATTTTCGAGGTAGTAACCACAACCCAGGATCACAAAGCCCAGCAGCGGAATGATCATCGTAATGATAAAGGTGGTAAGAAAGAAATTGACACCCCGAAAATTAAAGAAATAAACCAGTCCCAGGCCGTATAAAACGACCAGCAATCCACCTAACACCGGTCTTCTAAATGCGATGAAGATGAGTATGAGTAACGCCAACCACGGGATGCCATTAAAGCTGTTTTGCAGCAGCCCAACCTCTTCACTGCCAGAGATGAGCGAAAACACAAACACCAGCATTCCTAGGATGAAAAGTGCCACCCCGGCCAGGGTTTTCACTTTGTGCACCAGTGTTTTCTGATTAGAATTGGACATAATGAACGAGGTTTTGCGGGTAGTTGGTTGATAGTAGAAAGGTACTAAAAATGCAGGAGGTGGTATGCGAATTTATTTTTCTGCGGAAGCAATTGGTGCTGTGGTCATGGGGTAATCGACTTTCGAAAGCATACGCTGTCTTCGATATGCTCGTACTGGTCGTAATTCGGAATTTTTTGAAAGCCGTATTTCTGGTAGAGATGAACGGCTGCTTCGAATGACTTCCCGGTTTCCAGGATGAGGAATTGGTATCCCAGTTCGTGCGCCCACTGTTCGAGTTCGACCAACACTTTGTTGCCAAGACCATTCCCTCTTTGTTCGGGATCGGTGAACATACGTTTGATCTCCACGGTATTGTCATCATACTGTTTCATCGCCCCGCAAGCCACGGGGGTATCGTCTTTATAGACCACCACCACATGTGGGATCCCTTCAATATGATTGAACTGGTTGTAATAGCTGTGTTTGTCACCATCTTTTACGCGTAACCAGGCATTGAGGGCATCAACGAGCTGCACAAAATGAGGGTTGGATGAGGTGGTGCGACGGGTGGTAAACATGGTGGCGTTTTGGAGAGTGAAATTACGGAAAATTCTACGGGAACTGGGTGATTGGAAAAGAATACTGTCGGCATCTATATACAAAGTGGGACAAAGTTAAATGATAGTTCACGAGGTATTTTAGAGGTGTCTTTGACACGGAGGATTACCTAAGATTATTGATAATTCAATGAAATATTGAATATTAAAGATATCTTTGTAAATGAAAACAGGCCGACAATCATTTGATTATCGACCCATTGACAACCCGTTGCAGCGGGATTTCAGAAGTAATATTTTGGAGTGCTTAGGTCATTTCCTAATGAGAGAAAGCCTAACTGAACTTTCAACCTGTATATGTTGGCAGGTCTTTTAAATATCACAACCGTATTATTTTAGGACCACTCAAATATGAGT
Source organism: Bacteroidota bacterium (assembly GCA_039028655.1). Classification (GTDB taxonomy): domain Bacteria; phylum Bacteroidota; class Bacteroidia; order Flavobacteriales; family Flavobacteriaceae; genus Aureisphaera. The sequence goes on along the minus strand of JBCCHR010000231.1, from coordinate 67 downwards.
GGTTTTTTTATTAACATAGTAGGACATTGTCCCCTTTTTGATGACAGATTTAAAGTCTCATCGATTT
>JBCCHR010000230.1:0-5292 GCA_039028655.1 Bacteroidota bacterium | reverse complement strand
CCCGCGCCCCCCGGGCCATCTCCAACTTCGTGCAGGAGAACTTGAGCAATTGGTATGTGCGCTTGAGCCGAAGACGGTTCTGGAAGGGGTCGTATGCCGAAGATAAGATCTCGGCCTATCAAACCCTGTATCAATGTTTGGTGACTGTTGCACAGCTTGCTGCCCCTGTCGCTCCGTTCTTTATGGATCGATTGTATCGCGACCTTACCCGTGTATGTGATGAGAAAGGTGTGGAATCGGTGCATCTTAGTAACTTTCCTAAGGCAGACGCGTCTTACATTGATAAACCGCTGGAACATAAAATGCAAAGAGCCCAAACAATAAGCTCCTTGGTTTTATCGTTGAGACAACGCGAGAAGATCAAAGTGCGACAGCCACTGCAAAAGATCATGATCCCTGTACTCGACGAAGCTTCCCGAAGAGAGATCGAAGCGGTTTCAGAATTGATCAAATCGGAAGTAAATGTAAAAGAGATCGAATTGATCGACGAAGGCAGTGGGATCCTTGTGAAGCAGATCAAGCCCGACTTCAAAAAACTTGGGCCCCGCTTTGGAAAAGACATGAAAATGATCGCTGCCAAGGTACATGCATTTACGCAGGGGGATATTTCGACACTCGAGAAAGAGGGTGAAATTTCCATTTTGCATAACGAAAAAAACATTAAATTGAGCCTTGATGAGGTGGTCATCAGTTCCCAGGATATCGAGGGATGGCTGGTGGCCAATTCAGGAGGAACGACTGTGGCGCTGGACGTTACCATCGACGATGCGCTACGAAATGAAGGAATCGCCAGAGAACTGGTCAATCGCATTCAAAACCTTAGAAAAGACTCTGGTTTTGAGGTGACCGACCGGGTGGAAGTAACCCTTCAAGACAACGAAAACCTGAAAACTGCGGTGACGCAGAACATAGCTTACATTAAACAAGAAACGTTAACCGAGGTACTTGAGTTTGAAGCGGAAGTTGAAAATGGAATGGAAATTGCTTTTGATGATATCGCCACCAAATTGAGTATTAAAAAACATTAAAAAATGGCACAAGACATAAAAAACAGATATAGTGATGCTGAGTTGGAAGAATTCAGAGTGCTCATCCTGGAAAAGATAGAGAAAGCGACGGAGCAACTTCATCTTATTGAAAGTGCATATCGAAACGATAGTAATAATGGAACCGACGACACCTCGCCCACCTTCAAGGCATTTGACGAGGGTAGTGAGGTAATGAGCAAGGAAACCTCTTCGCAATTGGCCATTCGCCAGGAGAAGTTCATCAGGGATCTGAAGAATGCTTTGATCCGTATCGAGAACAAGACGTACGGCATCTGCCGAGTGACCGGAAAGTTGATCAACCCGGAGCGTCTCAAACTGGTTCCACATGCCACGTTGAGCATTGAGGCCAAGAACATGCAGAAATAATACTTGTTGCGGTTATTCTGTAACTACGACGAGAAATAATACTATCCAAAAGCCCTATGAAAGTAGGGTTTTTTTATGCTGAAATACGTACTCCATAGTATACTGATGGTCGTGCTTACCGCAGAAGCGACGGCCCAAAAGACCCTTCAAAAATCTTGGGATGCCCATCGATTTGAACAGGTTGAGATCATTTCTGATGCTATTTTTAAGATCAAGGTCACTTCAGGAATGACCGATACCATCACCCTGGCAGCCCGGATCGAAGGAGAATTTTCGGAAAACATCCTCGTGGAAGCTAAAGACCCGGAACTCGATAATGGGAAATTGCTGCTCACCATTGGCTACAGTCCCTATTTTGAGCCGAAGAATGATAAACTGGCAGCCCATAAGGTGGACGCCATCGAGATGGAACTCTACCTTCCACCACAAAAAGACCTCTTGGTACGGTCTGCTCTGGCGTCTGTTAACACCTTCGGGCCCTTACGAAACCTGCGGTTGGAACTGGAAAATGGCAGTTGCGAACTGCGAAATTTTGAAGGCAACGCAAGGCTCGTTACCCAAAGTGGATCCATCCTGGTTCACGGGACCAACTTTGCACAGATCGATGCAGAAACCTCCACAGGAACCCTGGTCGACCAGCTACCAAAGGGCGGGAGATACCGATTGGAAGTCAAAAGTGTTAATGGGGACATAACTTTGTTATCCAGCCAATAATAATTCTTTATTTTAGCGTCTCGAAATGAGTTTCAACCTAAGTTTTACTACCCTATGTCTTTGAAAAAAGCCGCATTGATTGTTTTCCTGATCCTTTTGGCCGATCAGATCATCAAGATCTACGTGAAAACACATTTTACCTATGGCGAAAAGGTGGAGGTGCTTAGTTGGTTTCACCTTCATTTTATCGAGAACAAGGGTATGGCCTGGGGCGTTCAAATACCCGGGGAATACGGTAAGCTCATCCTCACAATTTTTAGGTTATTCGCGATCGCGGGAATTGGTTATTGGCTTTGGGAATCCACTCGCAAACACGCCCCTAAAATACTGGTGATCTCCATTGCGCTCATATTCGCAGGAGCCTTTGGAAACATCATCGATTCGGTCTTTTACGGGGTGATCTTCGAAGAAAGCGGAAGTCAGGTAGCGCGTATCTTTCCCGAGGGCGGCGGATATGGGACATGGTTCCATGGAAAGGTGGTGGATATGTTCTCTTTTTCCTTCTTCAATCCGGTATTCAACCTGGCCGATTTTGCCATCAGTGTGGGCGTAGGGATCATTATAGTGTTTAATCGCAAAGCGTTTCCGAAGAAACCCAAAGAAGAACCTAAAGAAGCGATCGAAGAAGTCGTCGAGTAGCACTTTCGAGCGTTTTTCACTCCATCATCTTTCACCAAAAACATACGTTTGTGATGGCGTAACGGCAAAATGAAGCGGAACGTCCAGATGCGATGCGGGAAGACGTTCTTCAGCATCAAAAAAGCTAAGCCCCACCAAAAGCGCGTCCTTTGAACACTGCGCCAGGAATCGATCGTAAAAACCCTTTCCATAACCAATCCGTGCCCCCGAACGGTCAAAAGCGAGCAAAGGCACAAATACCACATCCAACTGACTTGGCGGCACCAAGATTCCATCTACCGGCTCCGGGATCCCATAGGAAGACGTTTGCAAACGGGTATTTTCCTGCAGCAAATAGTGATGGAGTTCGAGGGTTTGAAAATCGCTTTTTGGGACCACAATACTCTTGTCCCTGCCTTGAAGAATATGTAGCAGAAACTGGGTGTCGATTTCTTTTTTTTCTGAAATGGTCAGGAAAATATGATAGTAAGTACGCTCCCAAATGGGCAGTGTTAACGCACGGTTGGCAATATCCAGGCTCCATCCCTCCAATTGCTCTTGTGAGAGTTCGGAGCGAAGTACTTTGTATTTTTTTCTGAAATAGGCTTTGTCGTTCACGATACCCGGGTCGAAATATGGAAGATGGCATCTCCCTGGTGCACAATAGGGGCATGATTGATATTGAAGATATAGCCCGCATTGGGGGCCGTTACCTTGAATCGCATGGTGCCGTAGGGATCGGTGATGGTAGCCAGGAACTCATCCTTTTCCACGTATTTGTTACAAGGAATCTTTACATGCAATAACCCACTCCTTTGCGCCCTGATCCAGGTGCTGGTCTCGATCAGGATGCTTACTTCCGGGCCTTTTTCAGGCCGGAATTCCGGGTCGAGCATATCCAGGTGCTTCAGGAACCGCATCACACCATCCACTCCGTCCTTGACAACGTGTTTGTCGCTATGCAACGATTTTCCTCCCTCAAAAAGCAGGATAGGAATGCCCATTTTCTCGCAGGTGGTACGATAGGACTTATTGAGTTGCTTCGACAACACCGTGAATGGAGCGTTAAATACTTTGGCCAATGCGAGCAGGTCTTTCTTTCCCGGAGCTACGCGCACCTGCGAGGCATTGAATCGACTCGCGCCCCCGGTGTGAAAGTCCAGGCAATAATCGGCATGTGGAAGGATCTTTTTGGTGAAGTGATACGCCACTCTACTCGCCAGGGAGCCGTTCTTGGAGCCCGGAAATACCCGATTCATGTCGCGGCCATCAGGGAAATCGCGTTGGGTATTCAGAAAACCAAAAATATTAAGGATAGGGATACAGATGATCGTTCCCCGTTGGGGTTGATTGATCTTTCGGGCAATGATCTGCCGAACGATCTCCACCCCGTTGATCTCGTCCCCATGAATCCCTGCCGTAAGCAACACGGTAGGTCCGGGTGCTTCCGATCGCTCAATGAAAACTGGTATATATACGTTGGTCTAGGTGTAAAGTTTGGCAAAACTGAAGTTAATGGTATTGCTCTCGCCCGGCTTTACGCGTTGTCCAAGAATGATCATGTCCTCTTCATTTCCCATTGGCCCGCAGTTTCTTTTTATTCTTCAATTTCAATTTGTAGGAGCGATCCGTTTTGTTGATATCCACCATAAATCGTTTGGTAAGGAACTTTCTTCCCAAAAGTACGGGATATTTCATCTCTTTTCGATCGCTCAGCGTCATAAATATGGGATGTTTTTTGCCAAACAACAAAATGTTGGTTTCAATTCGGTATCGCGCCTCTGTACTGCCGTTGCTACTTTTTATAACGCGCACGTCGTAGTGATCAAAAACGTGTTCCTTTCCGTCAAAAGAGGGATGCGAAGGATCAAGAAACACACAGAGGAGGTAACTGTCCTCCAACCGTACCGAATGACAGTGAATGGTGGATGTAAACGCACCAGTATCGATCTTTACGTCCACATCGGAAAGATCCAATTCGGGGAAATCTGCTTTGTCTGTTCGGCCAATTTTTCGTTTCAAAAGATCACTTTGTTTTGGGGATGGAGGATAAACGCGCTCGATTTGCCTTTTTGGCAGCCATCAGCTACGTTTATTTCGTTCGATATATCGTATTATTTTTTCTGAAACATTCTCGCCGGTAGTGGTTTCGATCCCTTCCAAACCGGGTGTGGAGTTCACCTCCAGCACTAATGGGCCCTTGCTCGATTGAAGGATATCCACACCACAAACACCCAATCGCAGCGCTTTGGCGGCTCTTAAAGCCAGGTTCTCTTCCTGGTGGGATAGGGCGACTACCTCAGCGCTTCCGCCGCGATGAAGGTTGGACCTAAAATCGCCCGACTTACTCTGTCGTTTCATGGCCGCCACCACCTTGCCATCGACCACGATCACTCGCAGATCGCAGCCTTCCGACTCTGCAATGTATTCCTGTACTACAAAGCGATTTTTGGCAGCCTTCATGGTTTCGATGGTCGATAAGGCCGACGAATAGGTTTCGGCCAATACCACACCATTTCCGTGGGTTCCTTGCAATAGTTTAATG
>JBCCHR010000229.1:0-5300 GCA_039028655.1 Bacteroidota bacterium | reverse complement strand
TCTTTATTTAAAAAGGGGATCAACAAGATTGCTCAGAAGGTAGGAGAGGAAGCTGTCGAGGTTGTGATCGAGGCCAAGGACGACAATCAGAAGGCGTTTTTGGATGAAAGCGCCGATTTGCTCTACCACTTTATGATCTTATTGGAAGCAAAGGGGATCGGAATTCACGATGTTGCCACGGTACTGCGCGCAAGGCATTCAGCATAAAAAAAGCTCCGAAACGATTCGGAGCTCTAATTTTATATCAGTGGTGACTTAACGCAGCCAGTTCTTTTGTTTGGCACCTTTGCTGTAATAGAACAAGAATATAGCGATCACGATCACGATGATGGGCATTACCACTGCGTTCACGGTATCGAAATGTTCCAAAGTATCTGTACCTAACCAGGCATAGATCATTTGGATCAATACGCAGAGCAACGAAATACCCAGAAGCGGTACTGCAAGTCTGCGTCGCAGCAGCAGCATTAATGATCCTATGAGTCCTGTGAATACCGCCAGAGCGAAAATAGCAGATGCCCATGCGGGCGTGCCATCGATAAGAGCTAGTTGCTCGGCATTGAACTCAGCCCGAAAGCTCTCCGCATCATAGGCCTGCATTAAGTAACGGGAAACTCCCATGGCGTTCCACAGGAGTGCAATTACTGCAATGATCCAATACCAGGTATTGGGTTTGTTAGTTGTTGTCATGCTATGAATCTTTTAAGGTTGGTCTAGTAAATATACATATTTTTGAAGTATGTTTTCAAAGCGATATTTCTATCTTATTGAAATTCAATACTTAGGGTTTCGGTATCACGGGTGGCAAAAACAACCCGACCTGCTTACCGTGGAGCATATGATGTCGCGTACGCTTGCCTACGTTTTGGGGCATAAGCACTTTAAATTGTTGGCCTCCGGAAGGACCGATGCCAAGGTATCTGTCAACCAGGGCTTCGTAGAGTTGTTTTTGGATGACGAACCTTTGAATCTGGAGACTTTTTTTCCGGAATTTAATGCCAACTTACCACAGGATATAAGGGCTTTGCGTATGAAAGAGGTGGACAAATCCTTTAACATTATTGAAGCACCTTCAGAAAAGGAATATTTGTATTTGTTTTCTTTTGGAACAAAGAATCATCCGTTCACGGCACCATTTATGACGGGTATTATTGCTGAATTGGATATTGCGGTCATGCAACAAGCCGCCAAACTTTTTGAAGGGACGCATGATTTTATCAACTACACCTATAAACCTAACCCTGAAACGAAGACGATTGCGACAATATCAAAGGCGGAAATCGCAATAAATGATGTATACGAGGCTAATTTTTTTCCTGAGAAGAGTTTTGTATTCAGAGTATGTGGTAAGGGATTTAAGCGACACCAGGTACGTTTGATGATGGGAGCACTTTTCGATCTGGGTGAAGGAAAGGTTGATCTGAACTTTATAGAAGACACGCTTAAGCCGGGGCATCTCGTGAAGTTGGAACGCATTGCTCCGGCCAGTGGGCTCCAATTGAACCGTGTGGATATTAAATAATTCCGATTCATTGCTCGAATGCATTACCTTTACTTTAAACTATTACCCAGATGAAGCGACTATTACTTTTAATTTGTATTTCCATGAGCATTATTTCTTGTACCGAGGACGTCAAACAGTACGCCAGTTTTGAAGCATACCCTACCGCACAGGAAGAAAGTTTGTGGCTCGATTACAGCAATGATCGCACGATATTTAAGATGTGGTCGCCCACTGCAAAAGCCGTTACATTGTCCCTCTATGAACAGGGCGATGGTGGTGAACCATCAAATACTTACGTGATGGAAGCCGACGAAAATGGAGTCTGGAAAAAGCAATTGGATGACGACTTGAATGGAACATATTATACCTACAGCGTTGAAGTAGGCGATTCCTTGCTTGCCGAAACCCCGGGTATATATGCGCAGGCCGTTGGTGTAAATGGGAAGCGCGCGATGGTCTTGGATATGGAAAGTACCAATCCCCCTGGTTGGAAAGATGACCGCGGACCTAAGTTGGCTCATTTGAATGAAGCTGTGATCTACGAACTTCATATCCGTGATATGACCATACATCCTGAATCGGGTAGCAGTTTTCCTGGCAAATACAATGGCTTAGTGGAAGAAGGAACCACGGGGCCAGACGGTGTGGCCACGGGTATAGATCATCTAAAGGAATTAGGGATCACTCATGTTCATTTACTACCCACTTTCGATCATTATGCGATCAATGAAGCACGTTTGGATAGTCTTCAATTTAATTGGGGATACGATCCACAGAATTACAATGTGCCTGAGGGATCGTTTTCGTTGGATCCGTTCAATGCCGAAGTACGAATTAAGGAGTTTAAGCAGATGGTGCAGGCTTTTCACGACGCCGGGATCGGGGTGATACTGGATGTAGTTTACAATCACACGGGAATTACCGAAGGATCTAACTTTAATCTGGAGAGTCCTGGTTATTATTATCGCCATTGGGACGATGGGTCCTATGCGGATGCCTCGGCCTGTGGGAACGAAACCGCTTCTGAGCGTGCGATGATGCGGAAATTTATCATAGAATCTGTAAAATATTGGGTAGAGGAATATCATCTGGATGGTTTTCGATTCGACCTTATGGGTATTCACGACATCGAAACGATGAATTTGGTTACCGAGGAACTCGAAATGATCGACCCCAATGTCTTTGTTTATGGCGAAGGATGGACCGCAGGAGACTCCCCCTTGCCATTGGAACAGCGTGCATTGAAAAAAAGCACCTTTAAAATGCCAAGAATTGCAGCATTTGGCGATGACCTGAGGGATGGCCTCAAAGGATCGGTCTTCGAGGATCTGGAGGGTGGATTTGTAAGCGGAACACCCGATAGGGAGGAATCGGTGAAATTTGGAGTGGTGGGCTGTATCGAGCACCCTCAATTGGATTATGCCGCGGTAAACTATTCCGACGCACCTTGGGCAGAGCACCCATGGCAGTCTATTGCCTATGTTTCCTGTCATGACAATCATACGATCTATGACAAGCTAAAAATATCAAGGAGTGATGCCTCCGAAGTCGAAGTGCAAGCTATGGGGAAGTTGGCTAATGCGGTGGTCCTGACCTCGCAAGGCGCGGCCTTTATTCATGCGGGTGCCGAAATGCTTCGAACTAAACAAGGAGAACATAACTCTTATAACCTTCCAGATACAATCAATCGTATTGATTGGAATTGGAAAGTACAGAATTCCGACAATGTAGCCTATTACAGGAATCTGATCCGATTGCGAAAGGAGCATCCCGCTTTTAGAATGCCTACAGGTGACCTTGTTCGAGAACGGTTGACCTTCGAAACGGTGGAACCAGGGTTGGTTAGTTTTCGATTAAAGGAACATGCGAACGGAGACGATTGGAAGACCATTTATGTGGTCTACAACGCGCGAGAAACAAAAGTGAGCTTACCATTGAACGAGGAATGGAAAGTGGCTGTACTAGGAGCAGATTTCTATTTTTCAGAAGAAAAAACTGTGCACACTTCGATTGATGTACCGGCAATTTCAATGCTGGTACTGTACCAAGATTGAGATGTGAGATGTGATGAAGAGGCGAATAATTGTATTTGTGATTTTGTTGGTGGTGGGATTCTATTTCTTTTCACAAAGTGATTACCATGTTCACCGGAATCAACACAATGCGCTTCCAGAAGGAATCCTGCGACCAGTGGGCGAACAACTGTACGAGGACGACGTGCAGCGCCTTTGGATATTGGAGCCTCAGATCAAGAATACTTTTCATCAGCCGGATACCCCAGCAGGTCCTATTCAAGATCCATATCCCAATGTGGAAGGCGGTTTGGAGTTCGATCCGGAAACTCCTAATTGGAAGTTTTTAAGCGAAACAAAAGAGGGAGGAAGTTCGTACGAAGCTATTCTTCAACCCGATGGGAGCTATTTGACCGCCGGACCAAAACAGGGTACCTACAATTATGGACATCCAATTGGCCTTTGGGGAATGATCAAGCATGTTGTTTTGGACGCTATTCCGCATTTTTTTAATGGCAATTATGGCGAGTAGGGGTATTTTTGATGGAGTTTGGTTTGGTATCAAAGTTCACCATTGGAATTATAGCGGTTCAGATACGCCTTTACGATTCCGGCTCCTACGGGTCCTACCAGAGTGGATCCGGAGATCATAATATTTCCATTAGGTAACTCTAACAGGCCAGTGCAGAAGTCCATGATACTGGAAATATCACCATATTCTCGCTGCCATATGAGTTGCCCGTTGGTATCTATTTTGAAGAACAAACTTTTGCTGGTCCATAGACTGGTTCCAAAGGAACCAATTATATAATGTCCACCGCCGTTCGCTGGAATCACTTCAAACACCTCATGACTTTTAGCAAAATCATACACGATCTCATTCTCGAAATTTAGTGAAGCATCGACCGTAACACGTCTTATCTTACGTTCGTTTTGCTCAGACGGCGTATAATATGCTGAATAGCTTCCGTTTGCATTTCTTGATAGTTCCGTTGAATTTTGTGAAGAAGCAAAGGGGTAAGTAGAACGGTACGATTGAAGTACTTCACCGGAGGTGTTTATCAATTGAATTTCGGTTTTAATATCAGGAAAATCAGGAATCACCACCGATGCCATGGTAACGAATGTATTGGCTTCTGGCCCTTCTTCAATATCGGAGATTCGGGACACTACATAGCCCGGATCGATGAGCCCTTCTTCCAATACCTGTCCACTCGGTGAAACAATACTATAATAGGCGCGACTTGCGCTGCCTTCTGTCAATGTTCGAATGAAGAAATAGTTACCGTCGCCTAATTCGACGAATTTGATCTCTCCATCTCGCTCCTTACTCCAAAGTACGGTGCCTTCTGTGTTGAGCTTGAAAATAAGGTCGTTTGCAATAACAATAAGGCCACTATCGGAAGTCCCTTGCATAATGGGATTTCCCCAACTGGCGTTCTGGTCTTCCAGGAGCGTCACTGTCCAAATTAAGTTGCCCGTAAGGTCAAATTTCTTCAACCGAATCGCAACTCCCATCAAATTGTTAATGCCTTCTCCGGATGCGAAATAAACGAATTGTCCGATTCGAACAATTTGATTTTCTGAAGATAAACGAACATAGTCCGGGCCAAGGATCCGTTCGAAGGTATTGGGATTGGATTCCAGAGAAACGTTCAACGAATTGGAGGCGGTATTGTTTTCTGAATCGGTTATGGTCAGGCTCACGGTATGATTTCCGGGTTGAGCGCAGTTTTAGGAACGTTACTGGGCATATACAGGCTGAACACTGAAAATCGGCATTT
>JBCCHR010000228.1:0-5312 GCA_039028655.1 Bacteroidota bacterium | reverse complement strand
CTCCCCTGGCGAAAGACCAAGAATCCGTACTACATTTGGCTCTCCGAAATTATCCTTCAGCAAACCCGAGTAGCACAGGGGATGCCCTATTATTTAAAGTTTGTTGAGGCATTTCCCACCGTGGGCGACCTGGCCAATGCCACGGAAGAACAGGTGCTCAAGCTTTGGCAGGGCCTGGGCTATTACTCCCGCGCGAGGAATCTCCATGCAACGGCTCAATATGTGGCCGGTGAGTTGGATTCCGTTTTTCCGGATACCTATGAGGATTTGAAACAACTCAAAGGAGTGGGAGACTATACGGCGAGCGCCATTGGTTCGATCTGCTTTGACCTGCCTACTGCCGTGGTCGACGGCAATGTGTATCGGGTGCTTTCCAGAGTTTTTGGCATAGCGACGCCCATCAATAGTTCGGCGGGGATCAGGGAATTCAAGGAACTGGCGCAGCTGCTCATCGATCGCGAACAGCCGGGGACCTTCAACCAGGCGATCATGGAATTTGGCGCCCGTCATTGCACCCCGCAACAACCGAAATGTGAGATCTGCGTCTTTGCAAACCAGTGCAAAGCACTCGAAACCAAACAGGTGGACCGCTTGCCCGTGAAGCTTAAGAAAGCAAAGGTCAAGAAGCATCATTTCAACTACATTGTCCCCGTGTCTTCGGACGACAGGACGATTCTGGAACAGCGCAGGGGTAAGGGTATCTGGGAAAATCTATATCAGTTTCCTTTGGTGGAAAGTACTTCGGAAGTAGATACGGGAGAACTGATGGAACTTCCGGATTTTCAGAAGTTGTCGCATCGATTGAAGATCGATTCGGTCGTACCGTATCGGGATGGGTCGGTGGTCCACAAATTGTCGCACAAGCATTTATATACGCGTTTTTGGATTGCTGAAGTGGCCGAACTGCAAGACGAGGGAGTTCCCTATGCGCGGGTGCATCAGTATCCGGTGCCCATCTTACTCGGGAATTTTATTTCGGAATTTTCGCTGTTTCGGGATTGAAAAATTGGTTATATTTAAATCACGAAAAGGTTACCTTTGCGGTCGAGCATATCGGCGTTTCAAGTGCGAAGTACGACAGAGGAAGCTCTTATCTTTTCAGCAACAAAAACAACAACAACCATGAGTGGAACATTGAACAAAGTGATGTTAATTGGCCATACCGGCGATGAAGTGAAAATAACCTATTTTGAAGGAGGTGGTTGTATAGGGAGATTCCCGTTGGCCACCAACGAAACCTATACCAACCGAACCACCGGTGAGCGTGTGTCGAATACCGAATGGCACAATATCGTGGTGCGTAACAAAGGGGCTGAGATCTGCGAAAAATACCTCAAAAAAGGAGACAAGGTCTATATCGAAGGTCGGATAAAAACGAGAAAATGGCAGGACGATCAGGGCAACGATCGATATTCTACCGAGATTCAGTGTACCGATTTTACCTTCTTAACTCCAAAGGCCGAAGCTGGCATGTCTGCACAACCCTCAAGTACTGGTTCTCCGGCTGCCGCTACTCCTGCTACGGGAACTGCTCCTGCGGCCAGTACTCCAATTGAAGACGACGACCTTCCATTCTAAATGTACCACTGCCTGCGGATAGGCGAAACTCACTAAATTGGATACCGAACCTCCTAGTTTACTGCTGCTATCGATCATCTCCACTCCGGATATACTGAGTCTTGTAGTTTTATTAGTATTGTTGTTTTGTTCGGCACTGATCTCGGGAGCGGAAGTGGCTTTTTTCTCCCTTTCCAGAACCGACTTCCAGCCTGATGAAGGGGTGGAATTGTCGCGTCGAATGCGATTGGTTGAGAACCTGCTTTCCAAACCCAAAAAATTGCTGGCGACCATCCTGGTAGCCAATAATCTGATCAATATTGCGATTGTATTGCTCTTTGCGTCGCTCACGCCGCTGTTCTTCGATGGCATTGCCAATCCCACCGTTCGGTTCCTGGTAGAAGTGGTAGTGGTCACCTTCCTGATCTTGTTGTTTGGAGAGATCTTACCAAAAATATACGCCAGCCGCAACAAGGTGTCTTTTTCATCCTTCATGGCGTATCCGGTGCATGTTCTCAATACGCTATTTCTACCACTTAACGGCCCCATGCGTTCGGTTACCTTGTTTATTGAAGAACGTTTCGGAAAACAACGGTCGAGTATTAGTGTAGACCAATTGTCTCAGGCTTTGGAACTCACCGACGAAGACGATACCACCCAGGAAGAGCATAAAATTTTGCAGGGGATCGTGACCTTTGGGAATACCGACACCAAGAATGTGATGCGTCCAAGGATGGACATTTTCGCCCTGGACGAGGAAACCCCCTATAAAGAGATCATGCCGGAAGTGATCTCCCACGGTTTTTCACGTATCCCTGTCTACAAGGAAAACATCGATACTATTACCGGAATCTTGTATGCCAAGGACCTGCTACCCCACATATCCAACACCGATTTCGACTGGGTATCACTTAAAAGAACAGCCTACTTTGTGCCGGAGAACAAAAAACTGGACGACCTGCTCAACGAATTCAAGAACAGGAAGATGCACCTGGCGATCGTCGTGGACGAATACGGTGGGACCAGCGGCCTTATTTCGTTGGAAGATATCATCGAAGAGATCGTGGGGGAGATCAGTGATGAGTTTGACGACGACGATCTGGTTTTTTCGAAGCTGGACGATTTCACCTATATTTTTGAAGGGAAAACACCACTCAAAGACTTTTATCGTGCCGTGAAGATCGAGGATAGCAAACCTTTTGAAGATGTGAAAGGGGAGGCAGAGACGATTGCCGGATTCATCCTGGAAATTTCAAAAGGATTCCCGCGTAAAAACGAAGTAATAACATTCCATAACTATTCGTTTACCATAGAAGCTTTCGATAATAAGCGAATCAAACAAATCAAAATTTCCATACAGCCCTAGTATGCGCTACGTTATTGTATTTCTTTTTTTATTACTGCTGAATAGTTGCGGCGACGAAACCGTTGTAAAGCCCGGTGCCGAACTACGGCTGGAATATGCACAGGCTACCTACGATAGTCTGCGAGAGGACTGTCCGTTTCGCTTTCAGAAAAACACCATGGCCGAAGTACTTCGAAAGGACGATTGCGGTATCAATATCGTGTATCCCAACATGAAGGCCACCATCTACCTCACCTATCAGGAGGTGCAGGAGGACAACCTCACTTCCATGCTGGTCGATGCGCAAAAGCTGGCCTACGGCCATAACATCAAGGCCAACGAGATCTTCGAACAGCCAAGGGTCGATTCACTCAACCGGGTGTATGGCATGTTCTATATGATCAATGGAGAAGCTGCATCGCAGTCGCAATTCTACGTAACCGACAGCACCGATCACTTTGTTTCCGGAGCCTTGTATTTTGAGGCCAAGCCCAATTTCGATTCCATCTACCCTGCTGTTGTCTATCTGCGGAATGACATCCGCAGAATCATGGAAACCATTTCCTGGGAGGCGCCTTAGGTCTTACTATTTATGACTTGATGTAAGGAAGAATTTACCTATTTCTCCATGGATAAATTTTATGGAGTCGCCATCGACAACCCACTTAATTTTGTCAATTTTGTAGTCTAGTTACAGACAATGAGCAACCAAGCGCAAAAATGGATCTATTTGATCGTGCTTTCCCTGATATGGGGCAGTTCGTTCATCCTCATCAAAAAGGGATTGGTGGGCCTCACCGATTACCAGCTAGGCTCGTTGCGTATCGTGCTCACCTCTATTTTTCTTTTTGCCGTAGGCTTTAAGAGTATTGCACAGATCAAACGCAGGCACTGGGTGTGGGTTCTAATTTCGGGATTAGTGGCTTCTTTCTTCCCGCCTTTCCTGTTTGCCATGGCTCAAAATCATATCGACAGTGCGGTCGCCTCCATTCTCAATTCGTTCACGCCCCTGGCAACGGTGGTGGTAGGGGTGGTTGTTTTTCGCATTATGAGTACAAGGCGGCAAATATGGGGTGTCGTAGTTGGATTGGTGGGTACGATTGCCCTCATTTTGGCGGGGGCGCAGTTCAATCCGGATCAAAATTACTGGTACAGCATTCTCATCATCGTGGCGGCTGTAGGTTACGCCCTCAATGTCAATATCATCAAAAAATACCTAAGCGACATTAGTGCCCTTGCTGTTACCACCGGGAGTTTCATTTTCATATTTCTCCCCGCTCTTTTGATCCTGTATCTTACCGGTTTCTTTGAGACAGTGTTTACAGACGAGGCCATGCAATTATCTTTCTTTTACGTGGCCATTCTTTCTTTGTTCGGAACGGCCCTGGCCAAAGTGATCTTCAACAAGTTGGTGCAGATTGCAAGTCCGGTCTTTGCTTCTTCCGTGACCTACACCATGCCCATTGTGGCCGTAATGTGGGGTGTTGTGGATGGAGAAAAGTTCGGGATCTTACAAGTAGTGGCAGCCGGAATCATTCTGTTAGGGGTGTATATGTCCAACCGCAGAAACAATTAATACACTGGTAACGAGGAACTTCCTGATTTTTTCCGTAAATTTTGGGAAACAAATCAATAGCGTTATGGCCAGATATTACACCAAATACGGATTGGGGATCGTGATCTTTATGATCGGGTATTTTTTACTTACCAAGCTTATCGGTTGGCATCAGTTTCCGGTGCTAAGTGCTTTGAATGGACTGTTCATTGGGGCGGGGATCTTCTTAGCTTTGAAGAAGTACAAGGCAGAATCTGATGGGTTCAAGTATCAGGATGGTTTTCAGTTGGGCTTGTTTACAGGAGGCCTTGCCACGATCGTATTTGCGATCTTTATGGCACTGTACATCTTCCAGATCGATACGCAGTTTGCTCAGGCTGTTTTGGACTCCTGGGGGCTTAATTACAACAAGGGGTCCTTGATTCTTATCATTTCGCTGGTGATCATGGGTTTTTCCACCACATTTGTGCTAACGTTGGCCTTCATGCAGTTGTTGAAGGAATCATGGAATCAATAGCGCGACAACTGCTTGTTTTTAAGTGTAAAATCCTTTTGCCGTTATCATATTTAGATTTATATTTGCACCCGCCTTCGCAAACAGGGTTTGCCATGGTGGGCAAGGGCCCGCCGGAAAGAGGGGGTGAAAATTTGAATCGAATTAATTAAACGTTTACGCTATGTACGCAATTGTAGAGATAGCAGGGCAGCAATTCAAAGTTGCAAAAGACCAGAAAGTCTTTGTAAACCGTTTGGCCGTAGAAGAAGGTAAGAAAGTCGCTTTCGACAATGTTCTTCTTATTGGTGACGGAGACAAAGTAACTGTTGGCGCCCCGGCTATAAACGGCGCTCAAGTTG
>JBCCHR010000227.1:0-5320 GCA_039028655.1 Bacteroidota bacterium | reverse complement strand
GGATTGCGGTAGAGTATGCTGCCGCTGCCAATTTTTGACATTTGGATCGGAACGGGACAGGAATCGAGCACCTGGCGTACGACCGCGTCAGCCTTGCGGCGCTCTTCTTCCAGGATGCTAAGGCGCAACAAGACCCACAGTACACCCAGTACATGTACAATATGAATGTGGTGAATCCGGCCTACGCCGGGTCCAAGGAAAGCCTGTCCATTACTGGTTTGTACCGAAAGCAATGGTCTGGTTTGGATGGCGCACCCGAAACCATCACCTTTTCAGGACATAGCCCGGTGACCGACCGTGTAGGATTGGGACTTTCTGCCATCAAAGACGAATTGGGACCGGTGAAGGAAACCAATGTTTACGTTGACTTTTCATATACCCTACCTGTTTCAGATAAATTGAAATTGGCATTGGGGCTTAAGGCAGGAGCTACGTTTCACGACGTAGGATTGGCCAATTTAGAATTACAGGATCCCAATGACCCGTTCTTCACCAATGATATCAATAACACCTACCCCAACGTGGGTGCCGGAGCCTTTTTCTATGGTGATAATTTCTATGTAGGTCTCTCCGTTCCAAACCTGCTTAACTCCGTTCACCTCGATGAGAACGGTTTGAAAATTGGAAGCGAAACCAATCACTATTTTGTAACCGGTGGTTATGTTTTCCAGGTTTCGGAGAATATGAAGTTGAAACCATCGTTCATGGCGAAGTCGGCCTTCGATGCACCTTTGTCTGTAGATGGGAACCTCAACGCATTGTTTTATGAGAAATTCGAAATTGGCGCCAGCTATCGCCTGGACGATTCCTTCAGTGGTTTGGTAGGATTCCAGGCAACACCCAATATTCGAATTGGGTATGCCTACGACCACGTGATCAGCGATCTCGATGCAGTGGCCAATGCCTCCCACGAGATCATCCTAACCTTTGATCTGGCGTTCAAGAAGAAGTCACTCCGTTCACCGAGGTACTTCTAATAGTTAACATTTAAGTTCATTCCCATGAAAAAAATATTCACATTCCTTCTCATTGCATCGGTAACCTTCGCTACCGCGCAAAATAAAGACACGAAAAAGGCAGACCAGCTCTATGACCGACTGGCATATACCGATGCGGCTGCTGCCTACCAAAAACTCTTGAAGCAAGGCAAGGCGGGACGCTACGTTTACGAACGTTTGGCCAATAGCTATTACTTCATCAACGATACCAAAAAGGCCGAAACCTATTACAAACGTGTTGTAAAAGGTAGAAAGGTAAAGGCCGAAACCGTATACAACTATGCCCAGGCGTTGAAGGCAAATGGAAAATTCAGTATGTACAACACCTGGATGAAAACCTTCGCAAGCATGGCGCCCAACGATTCGAGGGCGGTAGAGTTCCTAAAAAACCCTAATTATGTTCCGCAGATCATGGAAGACTTCGCCCGTTATGAGGCCAAGAACCTTGAGGACATTAACACCGAGTACTCTGAGTTTGGTGGGATTGTAATTGGCAAGGATTTCTACTTTACTTCGGCACGAAACACAACCCGTAAAAAGTACCATTGGGACGAACAACCTTTCCTTGATATTTACAAGGCCGAATTGGTTGGGGATGCCATCAAAAATGCTTCCCTGCTCGAAGGAGATGTGAACACCAAATTCCATGAGGGGAACGTAGCGATCACCCCAGACGGCAAACGCATGTACTTCGATCGCAACGACTATTTGGATGGGAAGTTCAAGAAGAATTCCGAAGGAATCAACCAGATCAATATTTATTACACCGAATGGGTGGACAACGGTTGGAAAGGGGTATTCTCTTTACCTTTTAATAGTAGCGAATATTCTACGGGACACCCTGCCCTGAGCCCTGATGGAAACACGCTCTACTTTGTGAGTGATATGCCGGGTGGAAAAGGTGGATCGGATATTTACATGGCCTCGATCGACAGCAACGGGAATGTGGGAACTCCCAAACGATTGAGCGACAATATCAATACTGAAGGAAAAGAAGTATTCCCGTTCATGGACAGCTCTGGAAACCTGTATTTCTCCAGTGATGGTCACCAGGGGCTTGGTGGATTGGATGGTTTTTATGCTGAAGCCAACGGGTCCGATTTTGGAAAAGCGACAAATCTTGGTAAAGGAGCGAATAGTGAAGACGACGACTTTGCATTCATTTATGATGCCAATTCAAAAACAGGATTTATGTCGTCCAACCGCAAAGGCGGAAAAGGAGCCGACGATATCTATATGATCCGTGGCATTGAGCCTCCATGTGAAGTAGATATGGACATCAATGTGGTGAACGAGTATACCGGAGAGCCTATTTTTGGCGCACGATTGGACTTATATGATGCGATGGAAAATCGCCTGAGCACCAAAACAGCCGGTGAAGATGGACACGGACAATTACTGGCCGAATGCGACAAAGAGCATGTGGTACAGGCCGTGATGACCGGTTTTGAAAGCAATGCGATCACCGTGGAAGCCAGTCCTAATGGGAAATTATCCAAAACCATTGAATTACGTCCTATCGAAGCCATTATCGTTGATGACAAAGTACAGCTCAACCCTATCCTATTCGACTACAACAAACACAATATCAAGCCGCAGGCGGCTTTCGAGTTGGATAAGTTGGTGGATATTATGAAGAAGTACCCGAATATGAAGATCAGCGTGGAGAGCCATACCGACACCAGAGGGCGTGCCGAGTACAACCGTGAGTTGTCCGATCGCAGAGCTCAGTCGACTGTTCAGTATGTGATCTCTCAAGGGATCGACGCTTCCAGAATTAGCGGACAAGGTTTCGGTCTTGACAAACCTGCCGTGAATTGTGGCAGCAACTGTTCCGAAGCCGACCACCAAAAGAACCGTCGTTCGGAATTCATCATTATCGAGCGATAGTATTCCGTAGAAAACAAAAGAGAACCCTCACCGTTTGGTGGGGGTTTTTTATAGGTCATTGTTCTGTTCATTCAGAATAAAAACATATCCCCAGCCCAAACGAAAGTTTGGAACTGGAGACATGTTACAATATGAAAAAAATTAAACAGTGATTTGGGCCTAATTGGATCGTATGGCGATCTCATCCAATTCGTAGGTGCCATCAAAATCGGAAGCACCACTGCCGGTGTAGCGCCAAGCGATATGACCTGTTCCCTGAATACAGGAAAGATCGATAATGCCAGATGGTATGTACTCTTGAAAATTATCACCCCGGTTAGCAATTCTAGGACTGCTCAAGATCGCCCATTCGAAGCTATCAACATCCTCGCTTTTACCATCCCAGTTGGTAGAGACCAGGACCTCCAACAGGCTCTCATCTGCAAAGCTGGTGGAAGTAAGAAAAGTGAGTGTGGGGTTACTAATTGCGTCGAAATCGAGTTGAGGGGTGATCAACCAGGCGATCGAGCTGCAGTCCCCAGAATTAAAGGAACCGATCTGAGCCGAGATCTCTCCAAACGGTGGATTGTTGGATGAGCCATCAAACCCCTCCCAGAGCACGGTTCCTTCCTGGATGATATTGCTCCATCCATTTCCTTCGATAGGATCGTTGTTCTCCTGGGATTCAAAATTATCTCCAAAAACGATGATTCCATCCGCCGAGGGCGCTAAACCGCAATCTACCGTGGTTGGGTCGCAACGTTCCTGATTATCGAACTGAATATCGGAGGGATCGTTCACCACAATATTGAACTCCTCCCCAAAAAAGTTATAGGTGAGTAAGGCGTCCAGCTTGCCACGACCTTCAGGAAGCAGCAGTCCTTTAAAATCGGCAAAAGTACTGGTAGAAAAGATGGTGCTTCGCCGATTGCTGCAAAACACCAGCCTCCGCTCACCATCGAAGGAGTCGCCGGGCTCGCCGGCGAACGTCTTGGGATCGTCTCCAAGGACCTCATCGGCGCGAAATTGTACATCGTCGAGTTGTATGAACAAATTTGTCTTGTCTGGTGCGAAGTCTTCCCGGGTAACTGGTAAAGGAGTGATCTCGGCCACCACCGAATCCCTGACCACGAATTGGGTGAGCAGAGACTCGGCAATCTTTTCCACACGCCCACCATCCAGTATGCCGAGGGTAAGTACTCCGTTGTTCTCTCCCACGGTGAGTCCGTCAAGTTTGACATAAATCTTACGACCAAATTCATATCGGGTGAACAAAGGGTTGCTATCGATAAGCAAGCGAACTCCTGCCGAAGGATCGGAAGGTTCATTCTGAATTACCAATTCTTCAAAAAAGTTTCCGGCCTCATCACTAGATACCACATAGCCGGAAATAAATAAGTTCGATTCCGAAAATGACAAGACCGGATACTGGTTATTATTTTGCTCCTGGAGCCAAAGATCTCTCAGGATGGGGATGGTAAGTTCGGTGCCTTCAATTGTCCCCTTTTCACCAGCCAGTTCCGGTGGTTCGAAGTCGGTATTTTGTACACAACCGGACAGAATAATTCCGAAGAAAACAAAAAGACGGTATGTAGTGATTCTTTCAAGCATTAGAAACTGACATATAAATTGAAGAAATAGGTGGTTCCCCTGCCGAAGAAATAGCGATTGCCGAATATGGGACCATTGGGCCTATGATGATCGATGCGACGGTCTCTGAAGTTACTGAGACGACCTTGTTCGAATCCTCCCGTGGTGTATTCCTGGTCAAGCAAATTGGCAATGCTGGCAAAAAATCCAAAATAAGTGCCTCCTACCCGCCAGGACTTTCCACCTACCAAGTTGACCAGTACGTAAGGATCGAGCCTTTCCTGCTCCAGCAATGACAAAGCCTCTTCTTCGCTGTAGTCGTTGAAGGGTTGTCCGTCGAAATCGGATGTGAAGTTGGCCGAACGAGCCAAATGATTCACATCTATATAGGCATGGGAAAAATAGTTGGTGGAGAGCCCAAACCACCAATAGGCCGGATCGCGGTATTCTACCCCCAATTGAACAACACGTTCCGGTCCCGCAGACAGGTGGTAATTCTTTATCCTAGTCGTGCCATCACCAAATCGCAGGAAACCCTCAAAATCATCGGAACGAAGATAGAGATCAGGATTGTTTACGAAAGTATTATGCCCCCATGATCCCGCTGCTTTGAACTTTAGCGTTCGACCGAGGGGCACTTCCATTCCGACCTCAACGCCCATCGAGCGGGAATCGATCCCGGTCGTAACCTCCTGTACGAAGGCGTCCTTTTCCAGGCCAAGGCCCGAAACATTTTCAGTGAAGTAAAAGCCAATGTCTGTCTGGTTCTGAAACCCCAGGTAGTACCCTGTAATTCGAGCACTGAAGCTGTTGCTTCGGAACAGATAACTGAGGTCCAGATTTCGCACTCGTTCTGGCGAAAT
>JBCCHR010000226.1:0-5328 GCA_039028655.1 Bacteroidota bacterium | reverse complement strand
GATTTCGAAGGGCTGATGGTTCACGTCGCGGCCGATGTTCTTGATGATCGGACCGATGATCGACCGCACTATACGCTTGCGGTCGTTATCATGCAGTGGCAGCGCGAGGTCTGCGATCCACACCACTTCGTTCGAGGACCGTTCGCGGAGCGTTACGCTGATGTGGGATACCGCAAGCATTTTGAAGGAGGCCCTCAGCGGCAATTCTTTTTCGATTTTGAGCCGCGCTACCGCTTTTCCGATAACTTTTTGTTGATTTTCTCTTCGGATATTTCGCTACGCAACAACACCTTTGGATGGATCGATAGCAACGACACCGATATCTTCTTCGGGCAAAGGGATATTACCAGTATCGAGAATCAGATCTCGGCGGGTTACAATTTCGATCCTTACAAGGCCATCGACCTAAGTTTCCGTAATTTCTGGAGTGTAGCCGATTACAGCGATGATATTTTCTGGACCCTCAACGATGACGGCACGAGAACCCGCGTGGCCTACGACATCACTGAGAACGACCCAAACCGCAACTTCAATATATGGAACCTGGACCTGAGCTTTCGATGGCGATTTGCACCCGGAAGCGAGGCGATCCTCCTCTACCGAAACCGAATTTTTAAACAGGACGAGCAGTCCACCTTGGATTATGGCGAGAGCCTGTCCAATCTGTTCAACGAGCCCTTACAACATACACTCTCCCTCCGTGTCACCTATTTCATCGACTACAACAACATTAAGGATGTATTCAGCAGAAAAAATGGATAGTATGCTACAAAAGCTACCCACTCACCGCCCCGCCACTTGCTTGTTGTGGGATCGGGGATAAAATGGTAATTTCACCTGCTCAAGACCCGTTATGATCGTAGCAAAGAACATTCACAAATATTTTGACCAACTCCATGTATTAAAAGGTGTGGATCTCCATATCGAGAAAGGAGAGATCGTTTCGGTGGTTGGGGCATCGGGAGCCGGGAAAACCACTCTGTTGCAGATCTTAGGTACTCTGGATGCCTATTCTGAAGGGGAACTGGAGATCAACGGTACACGGATTGAATCCCTCAACCGTAAGGCGATGGCAAAGTTCCGCAATGAGCACTTGGGTTTTATTTTTCAGTTTCACCAATTGTTACCAGAATTTACCGCGCTAGAAAACGTTTGTATCCCTGCGTTCATCAAAAAAACACCCAAACCCCAGGCCGAAGCTAGGGCCAGGGAACTGCTGGCCTTTCTGGGCCTGTCGGATCGCGAAGACCATAAGCCAAACGAACTCTCCGGCGGGGAGCAGCAGCGCGTGGCCGTGGCCAGGGCTCTTATTAACAACCCCTCCATCATTTTAGCCGACGAACCCAGCGGAAACCTGGATACCGAAAGTGCAGAGAATTTGCATCATCTTTTCTTTAAACTGCGGGACGAATTTGGGCAAACTTTCGTGATCGTTACCCACAATGAGGAGTTGGCCGCCATGGCCGATCGCAAGTTGGTTATGCAGGACGGCCTGATCGTTACCTAAATCGAAGTCGCCCAACCATGACGCCATCCGAACTCAAGGAATTCCTGGACGAGAAAGCTGCTTTCTACGATCAACCGGCCTTTATCGAAAGTGATCCCATACAGATCCCACATCAATTCCAACGAAAAGAAGACATCGAGATCTCCGGTTTCCTGATCGCGACCATCGCCTGGGGTAACCGAAAGAGCATCATCGGTAACGGGCAAAAGCTCATGGCCCTAATGGACCATGCACCCTACGATTTTATTGCCAATCATTCCGAAGAAGATCTGGCCGCGATGGACCATTTTGTGCATCGCACCTTTAATGGGGACGATCTCAAGTATTTTATCACTGCACTCCGCCATATATATCGGGCGTACGATGGATTGGAGGCCGTTTTTTCTTCTGCTTCGGAATCCAGTTCGCTGCAACCTGCCATTCATCACTTCAAAAACACCTTCTTTTCGCTCCCCCACCTACCGAGAACCGAAAAACATGTGAGCGATCCGCTGAAGAATTCGGCAGCAAAGCGCATCAATATGTTCCTGCGCTGGATGGTGCGTACCGATGTTACCGGCGTCGATTTTGGAATCTGGAAATCGCTACAGCCTGCCCAGCTGTCTTGTCCGTTGGACGTGCACAGCGGAAATGTGGCCCGAAAGCTCGGTTTGCTTTCCCGTAAACAGAACGACGGCAAAGCGCTACAGGAATTGGACACTTCCTTGAGAAAACTCGATCCCACCGATCCGGTAAAGTATGACTTTGCTTTGTTCGGACTGGGGGTATTTGAGAAGTTTTAGTCGCTACGAGCCACTATTTCGTAAATCCGGGTTAGTTTCCTGTTGTGATTGCGACTATTGCACTAAATCATTTTTCTATGAGAGTTTTTCTATTTCTTTCCTTACTCTGCTACTCGATCATCGGTTCAGCACAAATGAACAATGACCGACTGGAACAACTACTATCTGAACAGGTGGATTCCATCGTTGGAATACCGGGACGCTGGCAGGCTACCTACAAGGAGCAACCGTTGATCATTCTCACCGACGAAACCAACGATCGCATGAGGATCATTACCCCGGTGGCCGAAGTAGAATCGCTGGATGAGACCATGTTGCTCAATTGCCTTACGGCCAATTTCCATACGGCGCTCGACGTTAAATACGCCATATCCAATGACCTCCTTTGGTGCGTGTTCATTCATCCACTGGGCGATCTTACCGAAAAACAACTGAGCAGTGCCATACAACAGGTGTACTCCGGTGCCATTACCTTCGGTACCACCTACAGCAGCACAGAATTGTTGTTTGGCGGTTCCAATTCCGAAGAAAAACCAAAGCCGAAACTAAAGAAAACCTGATCGCAAAAGGACAAAGATGCCGCTGCATGTTAATTCAGCCAGTTTTGGCTACAAATTAACAGGCACCGCCTAAAAGAAGGGTTATATTTAATTTCATTTTATATCTTTGGCCCAACTTAAAAAGGAATGCAGTTTCAACACCCCGGACTTCTATACGCCCTCTTTCTTCTTCTCATTCCTATTTTAATTCACCTGTTCCAGTTACGGCGATTCCAAAAAGTTGATTTTACCAATGTGGCCTTTCTTAAGAAAGTGACCATTCAAACGCGAAAAAGCTCACAACTCAAGAAATGGCTTACCCTATTGATGCGTTTGCTGGCGTTGGCTTGTATCATTCTGGCTTTTGCCCAGCCTTTTACGGCTTCCAAAACTGCGATGAATTCGGAAAAGGAAACGGTGTTGTACATCGACAATTCCTTCAGCATGGAAGCCAAGGGTGCCAACGGGCCACTTCTGGAACGAGCCAAACAACAATTGTACGACCATGCCAACGGTGCGGATAAAATTAGCTGGTTCAGCAACAACAATTCAAGAAAGAACGTGTCGCAGACCGATTTTAGGAATGAGATCCTCTCGCTGGATTACTCCCACAACCAGCTCTCTCTGGACGAGGTCCTGCTTACTGCGGGGCAACTCTTCAGCAAAAGCAACACTGCAGTGAAGCGATTGGTGATGGTATCCGATTTTCAAGGAAGGGAGTCGTTCCCGGAGATCGACGACACCCGTAGCGTCGAAATCGTGGCCATGGAGCCGGTTACGCGCAATAATGTGAGTATCGATTCGGTCTATGTGCTGTCCAAAAGCGGTGAGAGCACCCAACTCAATGTGTCGGTTTCGGCTCAGGGAACGGTACCGGAACGTATTCCTATTTCTTTATTCCAGGGAAGTTCTCTGGTTGCGAAGACAGCTGTGGACCTTTCAGAAAAAACACAAAACAGCCTCACCTTCGATATCGAAAGTGGCAATGGCTTCTCGGGATGGTTGCAGATCACCGATCCCAACCTGCAATTTGACAATTCCCTATATTTTAGTTCGAACACCCCGAATAAGATCAAGGTAATGGCCATCTACCAAACCAATGCCAATTATCTTAACCGCTTGTTCGATCAACCGGAGTACGAGTATACCCAACAGAGCTATAATGAGGTGGTGTACAATGATATACCGGATCAAAATTTTATTATTCTGAATGAGTTGGAACAGCTCCCTGCCTCCCTGGTAAACTCGCTCAGGGCCTTTGGCGATGCAGGTGGCAGTATCATGATCGTACCCGGAAATGCGGTAGATGTGAGCAGTTACAACCTGCTTCTCAACGCTCTGCAGCTGGGTACATTGGGAGAGCTCAGACAACGAGAGAAAAAGATCACCAAGATCAATTTCTCGCATCCTTTGTACCAGAACGTTTTCGAAAAGCAGGTGACCAATTTTCAGTTTCCGAAGGTAAACACCTCCTATAACTTGAGTTCCAATGGAACACAATTGTTGGGTTATGAAGACAATCGTCCCTTTCTCGTCCAAGCAGGCAAACACTTTTTGAGTTCGGCTTCCTTTACCGAAGAGAACTCCAATTTCACATTTTCGCCCCTCATTGTTCCCACTCTGATCAATATGGCGCAGCAAAGCCTTCCCCTGCCCGAATTGTACTATGTGGTGGGGAACCAAAATACCTTCGCGGTACCTATTAAGATTACCCAGGACGATATACTAACCCTCAGAGATAGTATTGGCAGTTTCATCCCATTACAGCAAACCAAGGCCAACAGTGTGGAGATTACCACCCTGGACGACCCGGCTCGATCGGGGAACTACCAGATTGAAAAAGAGAACAGTTTTGTGGAATCGGTGAGCTACAATTATCCAAGAACAGAGAGCGCCATGCGATATGGAGACCCAACGGATTGGGAGGGTGTCGAGGTGTTTCGATCCATCGATCAATTGTTCGAATCTATTTCAGAAGAAAACAAGATCAACTCCTTTTGGAAATGGTTTGTTATTTTTGCAGTGGCTTTCCTCCTGATGGAGATGTTTATTTTAAAATTCTTTAAATGAAAATACTCTTAAAATCGGCCACCATCGTGGATCCGTCGAGCAAACATCACGGAAAGAAACGGGATATTCTAATTGAACGAGGCGTGATCGCCAAGATCGCCGCAACGATCAAGGACGAGATGGCCAAAGTGGTCCAATTGCCACATCTCCATGTGAGCGAAGGCTGGTTCGATTCGAGTACTTCTTTCGGAGAACCGGGCTACGAAGAGAGAGAGACCCTGGACAATGGTTTGAAAACGGCTGCTGCCAGCGGATTCACAGGTGTGGCTGTAAATCCGAATACCCATCCGGTCACGCATTCAAAATCGCATGTAAAATACCTCCTTTCCAAGGCCTATGACCATGTCGTATCGCTGTATCCGGTGGGAGCGCTCACCTTGGATAGTGACGGCAAGGAATTGGCCGAGTTGTACGACATGCACACCGCCGG
>JBCCHR010000225.1:0-5341 GCA_039028655.1 Bacteroidota bacterium | reverse complement strand
GGTCGCTATTTCACTGGGTGAAGGAGGCGCAGACCGATCATGTGCACTGCTCTCAAGAATGCTGGACGAACAAGGTTTTGAGGTACATATTGCCATACTCACCGACCTCGTCAACTTCCCATACGCGGGTACGCTGCTCAACCTGGGTGCCTTGAAACTTGAAAAGGATTCGTTCCTGCGGAGGTTTCTGCGATTGCGCAAACTCAAGCGCTATCTCAAGGAAGAGGGCATTGATCTTGTGATCGATCATCGGCCCAAGAACAACTACCAGCGCGAGTTATTTTATCGAAATTACGTTTACAAGGGTTTGTCCACGGTGTACGTGGTGCACAGTTTTCAGCTGGCCACCTATTTCGGGACCGATCCGCAGCAGTTCAAAAAGTTATATACTCCCAATACCACGACGGTGGTTGTTTCCGAAGGAATAAAAGAGAAGCTCGATACCGAACTACAGTTACCCAAGGTCGAGGTAGTGTACAACGCATTTGACGCGTCCTGGAATCTCCAGGCACAGCAAGCATCGCAAGTGAAGGATGGTTCGTATTTGCTCTCCTACGGCAGGTTGGATGATGATGTAAAAGACCTGAGCTTCCTGTTGGAGAGTTATCATCACAGTAGATTGTGGGAACAAGGCTGTTCGTTGGTCCTCATGGGCGAGGGGAAAGACGAATACAAGTTGAAAAGCAAGGCCAAGGACCTGTCCATAACCGAACATGTTCAATTTCTACCATACACCTCCAATCCATTCCCTGTGATCGCCAACGCGCACGCGGTTTGCCTGACCAGTCATTGGGAAGGATTTCCGATGGTTTTGGTCGAATCGCTCTCGTTAGGAATTCCTGTAGTATCTTTGGACATCGAAACGGGGCCGTCGGAGATCGTCCAACATCGAAAGAATGGGCTGTTGGTGAGCGAACGAAGGGTAGCGGCCTTTGCAGGAGCAATTGGCGAAATGTACACCGATAGGGAGTTGCATGAAAATTGCAAGGCCCATGCAAAACCCTCTGTTTCCAAATTTTCCATGACTGCCGTTGGCGAGGCATGGCGTAAATTATTGACGAATGCGTGATACAACCATAGACGATATACAACTCATCGAGATACCGAAGATAAGCGACCCGGATGGGCGTGGAAATCTTTCCGTGCTGGAAAAAGACATACTTCCTTTCGAGATCAAGCGGGTGTATTACTTGTACGATGTACCCAGCAACTCAACGCGTGGCGGGCATGCACATATCGACTTGCAGCAATGCCTCATCGCCCTTAGCGGCAGTTTTGATGTGGTACTGGACGATGGCCGTAGCAAAAAAGTGGTTACCCTTAACCGACCCGACCTTGGGTTGATCATGCCAACGGGAATTTGGCGGGAGTTAGAGAACTTCTCCTCAGGAGGGGTTTGTTTGTCGCTGGTGAGCGACGTTTACAAGGAGGAAGACTACATCCGCGAGTACGACCGTTTCCAATCACTTAAAGGAGCTTAGCTTGATGCCCAATTGGGCGAGACTGTTCTTTAGTTTCAGGAACTGTTTCAGGTTCTTCCTGCTTTGACGAAGTAAAAATCGCTGTTTCTTATTGAGCATTTCCCGGTCCAACTTTTCATATATTTTCTTAAAACCTTCTTGATTTCCTTCCAGTTTGGCGATGATACAAAGCGAATAGCGACTTAAATTCAGAAACTTTTTTAAGGCAGGATTGTCTGCCTCGTAGCTCTCGTACTCCTCAAAACTGGGCTTATCCGAAAGCTTTTTGGATCGACGGAACAGGCTGTCCTTGATCACGAAATACTGGACCAATACTTTGGCACTAAAAACCACGCGATACTGCAAGCCGATCCGGACATAGAGATCGGTATCCTGCCCGCTGCGAACCTCGGGATTGTACATGCCCACGCGATCGAAAACCTCCTTTTTCAGGACGGTTGTAGAGCTGTGCAGAATGGCATCCAGGTAGCTGGCCTCAAAAAAATCGACGACCACATCTTCATCCGGCAATGGGATGGAGTAGCGCCTTGGAGTTACCTTCCCCTTGTCGATCACTTCGCTGTTGGTGGCAAAAACACTTTCCTGGGAGTATTTTTCGATCATTCGGTGGTGCTCGGCCAGGTAGCCGGGTTGCCAGAGATCGTCGGCATCCAGCAAGGCAATGTAATCCCCTTCGGCCTTTTGGATCACGTAGTTGCGACCGGCAGCGGCTCCTTTGTTTTCTTCGGAATAAAAACGTACCCTTGGGTCGGTGGCGAACTGTTCAATGATCTTCTCACTGCCATCGGTAGAGCCGTCGTTGAGGATAACCACTTCAAAATCCTGAAAGGTCTGCGCCATAACGCTCCGAAGGGTAGCCTCCAGGAAGTCCTCTTTGTTGTATACCGATATGACAACGGAAAACTTAGGCATTGTGCTTTAATTTGGCGTAAAAATAGAGACGATAGACATCGAACCAAAACAAACTCGGTTTTTTTGATCGAAGGTTGGAGGCGATCTTCCGGTTGAGTGCAGCTACTACCCCTCTGAATAAGGGTGCCATACCCCAGGATCGGAGCCTTTTGTAGGCCCGTTGGAGGGAGGTGAAGTTGGACCGGATCTTTCCCTGTTCTTCCCAATGCACTAGATTGGAGAGGGCCTCTTCACTTTTTTGTAGGTAGCTTTCTGAGCTTTCCAGTCCCAGGTGCCACACCGGATTATCGATATGTAGAATGTGTGCGTTTCGTTCCTGAAATTGCTGCGATAACAGCAGGTCCTCTCCATAGCGATGCTCCAATTCAATGAGGCTTTCCAGGAAGAGGGCTTTTCTCACCAAAAGGTTGCCGGTAACGATCACAAAGGGATCTCTTTGTCGCTCCTGGGCGGTGCGAGACTCCCGTTTTTTACCATAAACGAAGCGGAGCTGTTGTTGGTCGTTGGCATTGTCCTGGTATCGAATGCCCCCGCAGATCACGTCTGTTTCCTTGGTAATTGCCCCAATGTAATCGTGTATGAAATCGGCTGTAGTGGGCAGCACATCGGCATCCAGAAAGAGCAGCAGTTCGTATCGGGCATCCTGTGCCAGTTGGTGGCGAATGGCACTTCGTCCTCTGTTGTTCGGAAAGTGCCGGTAGGTTACATGGGTGAGTTCGTTCAGTGCCGCATGCTCATGGACGGGGTGAGGAGAACCATCGTCGTAAACCAGAATTTCGAAATCGGTGTTTGATCTACCGGCCTGTTCGTGGAGCGTGTTCACCAAAGCATCCACCTTGTACTGGTATGTGGGAATGAGGATCGAGATCATATCGATGGAAACAAAAGTACAATTAATACTAGAACTTGCCGATGGCCTACTTATTTCTTTTGATTACCTTAGGTACCGAATTCCAACAGTCGGAACTCGAAGTACACATGAGAAAACTCCTGTTTGTCTTAGCTGTTTTATCCGCTTTTTTTTGCCAGGCGCAGTCCCAAGGAGACTCCTGGTTTTACCTGCGGGCGTCGGACACGCTCATCGATCCTCCCTTTGAAAAAATCAAGGATGAACTGCGCTACGCCGGTTCTCGAAACGATCTGGCGCAGGTGCTGTCGAAATACAAGATCACTACCTTCAAAAAAACCTACCGCAATGCCAATCGGGCCAATTTGAAGAAGACGTTCTTCGTGATCGCCAACAACGATTCGTTAATGTACGACCTGTTGTTAGATACTCCCGAGTTGTTTGTGTTTGGCGAGATCATTTCAGAAGAAGATAAAAAAATCTTTGAACCCAACGACTACGGTCTCACGAGTACGATCGGTGAAAATCTAGGGGCCCAGGTAAATTTGGATTACTACGATTTTCTAGGGGTTCCCGAGGCATGGTACTACACCACCGGTTCGCGCGATATTATTGTGGGCGTTTCCGATGGCAGGATCGACACCACAGATATCGAGTTTCGTGGGAAATCCAGGATCGTTCGTCCGACACCCTTTTCCAAAGGCCATGGAATATCAGTGGCCGAAACGGCCGCTGGCCAGGGAGACAATGCCTATGGTATCCCCGGAATTTGCTACGATTGCACGATCTATAACACCAACTACAGTCACTACCGCACCCTCGAACAACTGGTCGAACTGTCCAATGCCGGGGCCCGGGTGATCAATTGTAGTTGGGGACTTAAGAAGCGCTATGATACGGCACAGCAGGCGATTTATGAGATGTTGGAAAATGGGACGATTATCGTGGCCACCGGGGCCAACGCCCCCTTGTTAAAAACCAAAGGAGAATCCTTTTACTACCCGGCCTCCTACGATAAAGTGATCGGGATTTCCTCCGGCATGCATCGGTATGAAGACTATCGGGAAAATATTCTCCAGACGCCCCACAAAGGAGGGGTGCTGTATTATGCTGAGAACGTACGATGGTATGTGGGCGGCCACGCGGGATTTGTAGAAAACGACACCACCCAGGTACCCGTGAAGCTTTATAAGAGAGCCATAAAAAATCTGAATACAGAGATCGACCTCCTTGGGCCGGCCATTGGGGTATTTCGCTATTCAGAATACTACAAAGACAAAACTATCGATCTAAGCACCGGACAAACTTCTGGCGTTGCACCGTTGATAACAGGGACTATCGGACTCATGTTTTCGCTTTACCCCTGCCTCCCGGCGGATGAGGTGGAAAGCATCCTGAAGATGACGTCTACCAACATCGACCATGTGGAGGCCAACAAGCCTTTTAAAGGTCTCTACGGCGCAGGTATGCTGCATACGGGAAGAGCCGTTGAGATGGTGTATCAACTCTATGCCGACAATGAAACGGCAGTGATCGAAAACCAGAATTTCTCCCGTTGGGATTTCAAACTCACCTCTCTTTCGAAGGAGGTACGCATCCAAAATCAGAAGTTTACGGATAGCGCTACACTCGCCCTCAAGGCCAGGAACCGGATCGTCCTGGGACCCAATACGGTGTTGCGTCCGGGTACCAAAGGTCGTATTTCCCTGACGATCGATCCGGAATTACAAAAGGAATGTGATCTTCAACTCAGGGATCCCAGTGTGATGGAATGAGCAGGATTCAATGATCAATACTCAATGATCAATACTCAATGTTCAATACTCAATGATCAATACTCAATGATCAATACTCAATGTTCAATATTCAAATTGGGATATTCGGAATGATGGGGTATCGTGAGCAGTGCTAAACGCTTTTCTGCACTACCTCGAAGATCATGTTCTCGTCACATTTCAATGTTTTCGAAGGGTATTTCAAGATCAATGCATAGTCGTGTGTAGCCATGAGGATGGTGTTGCCATTCTTGTTGATCTCCTGCAGCACCTCCATCACCTCCACGCTGGTCTGGGGATCGAGGTTACCGGTAGGCTCGTCGGCC
>JBCCHR010000224.1:0-5439 GCA_039028655.1 Bacteroidota bacterium | reverse complement strand
GGAGGTGTGGATTGGGGTTACTCATTTCGGTCCAGCCAAAGAGTGCCGGGTACAACCTCGTTACCGATACGCTACAGGATGTTTCAGCCAACAAACCGGCCGGAACCAACGACCTGGAGCCCATATTTTCTCCCAACGAGGCCTTTGTGATCTTCACAAACACCTCCAACGATGGTATTTCAGAACGATTTATTAACAGGCTTGAAATTGGCGAAGACAATACCCGAGAGGTATTGTATAACGATGCTTTCATGCCGGATTGGGAATAATACTAACTAACCCATAAAAAAAGCGTCCCGAATTTTCGGGACGCTTTTGCTTATTGTATTTTTGTCGAACAAGTACTGCAAATGAGCGAAGAGATTTCAAAACGATATGCCCAACGAGGAGTTTCGGCCGGGAAAGAAGATGTGCACAATGCCATTAAGAATGTGGACAAAGGACTTTTCCCGAAGGCATTCTGCAAGATCGTTCCCGATCACCTTACCGGTAGCGAAGAACACTGCCTCATCATGCATGCCGATGGAGCGGGCACCAAATCGTCGCTCGCGTATATGTATTGGAAAGAAACTGGTGATCTTTCGGTGTGGAAGGGCATTGCACAGGATGCGCTTATCATGAATATCGACGACTTGCTTTGCGTGGGTGCGGTCGATTCGATCATGCTGTCGTCTACCATAGGTCGTAACAAGAACCTGATTCCAGGGGAGGTGATCTCGGCCATCATTAACGGCACCGAAGAACTCATCAGCGATCTGGCCCAATTTGGCGTAACCATCCACTCGACGGGTGGAGAAACGGCCGACGTGGGAGATCTGGTACGTACCATCATAGTCGATTCGACCGTGACGGCTCGAATGAAGCGAGCGGATGTGATCGACAATGCCAATATCCGTCCGGGAGATGTGATCGTTGGATTGGCCTCCTTTGGTCAGGCCAACTACGAGACCGAATACAATGGTGGGATGGGAAGTAACGGCCTTACCAGTGCACGGCACGATGTATTCCATCATGATCTTGCAACAAAATATCCCGAAAGCTTCGATGCTGCGGTCCCGAAAGAGTTGGTTTATTCCGGCACCAAAGATCTCACTCATGCGGTGGAGAACAGCCCCCTGGATGCAGGGAAATTGGTGTTGTCGCCCACAAGGACCTATGCCCCGGTGATCAAAGCCATGATCGAACAGCTGGGTTCACCTCACATTCATGGAATGGTGCATTGCAGCGGCGGTGCCCAGACCAAGATCCTTCATTTTGTGGATCAGCTTCATATAATTAAAGACAATTTGTTCGACGTGCCACCACTTTTTAAATTGATCCAGGAAGAGAGTGGCACCGATTGGAAGGAGATGTACCAGGTATTCAATATGGGGCATCGAATGGAACTCTACGTGGCTCCGGAAATGGCTCAACAATTTATAGATATTTCCCGATCCTTTAATGTCGATGCACAGGTTGTAGGAAGGGTAGAAGCATCCCCGGAAAAGCGCCTTACCATCTCGTCTTCTTTCGGTACCTTCGAGTATTAGTTTTTATTGCTGAAGTGGCTTACAGGCGGTAATCTTTCCACTATTGTCGGCCTTTTTAGGTGTTGGTTTTCTTCGGAATTTCGGTTGGGCTTCGCTCGCTGGGTTCGGCTAAAAAATTGTAAATTTGCTCGACTAGAAAAACTATGTTAGACAGACTTCAAATCATAAAACAGCGCTTCGATGAAGTGAGTGATCTTATCATTCAACCGGATATCATTTCCGATCAAAAGCGGTACATTCAACTGAATAAGGAATACAAGGACCTTCGATTGTTAATGGAAAAGCGGGACGAATACGTGACGCTTACCGATAATCTCAATGAAGCCGAAGAGATCATCGCCGATGGCAGCGATGCCGAAATGGTCGAAATGGCACGCATGCAGTTGGATGAAGCCAAGGCACGCATTCCGGAGTTGGAAGAAGAGATCAAATTCATGCTCATTCCTAAGGATCCGGAAGATGCCAAGAACGCTGTGATGGAGATCAGGGCCGGAACGGGTGGTGATGAGGCGAGTATCTTTGCCGGCGACCTCCACCGAATGTACACCAAATATTGCGAAAGCAAGGGCTGGAAAGTGAGTGTTGTGGATTTTAGTGAGGGGACCAGCGGAGGATTCAAGGAAATTCAATTTGAGGTTTCCGGAGAAGATGTGTACGGTACCTTGAAGTTTGAAGCCGGTGTGCATCGTGTGCAACGAGTTCCTCAAACCGAGACCCAGGGAAGGGTGCATACCAGTGCCGCCACGGTGATGGTTTTCCCGGAAGCCGAAGAGTTTGATGTTGAGATCGATCCAAAGGACGTCCGTATCGACTACTTCTGTTCCTCCGGACCTGGAGGGCAGTCGGTCAACACCACCTACTCTGCGGTGCGACTTACTCACGAACCTACCGGTCTGGTGGCTCAATGCCAGGACCAGAAATCGCAACATAAGAACAAAGAAAAGGCCTTCAAAGTATTGCGTTCGCGTTTGTACGATCTTGAATTGGCCAAGAAACAAGCCGAAGACGCCGAAAAGCGGGGTTCTATGGTGACCAGTGGCGACCGTAGTGCCAAGATACGCACCTATAATTACCCCCAAGGTCGGGTAACCGATCACCGTATTAATCTCACTTTGTATGATCTGGGGAATATTATCGATGGCGATGTACAGAAGATCATCGACGAACTCCAGTTGGTGAGCAATACTGAAAAGCTGAAAGCCTCTGGGGATGCCCTTTAGTACAAGGAACCGGGAGTCAACTTTATAAACAGAACGATCAAAAAATGACCATTGAGCATTTAGTTTCTGAAATCAACCGAAAAAAATCCTTTCTATGTATCGGGCTGGACGTAGATCTGGCAAAGGTACCCGATCATCTTTTGGCGATGGAAGATCCCATCTTCGAATTTAACAAGGCCATTATTGATGCCACACATCACCTGGCGGTGGCGTACAAGCCTAATACGGCCTTTTATGAAGCCTATGGGCTTTCTGGTTGGCGGGCGCTCGAGAAGAC
Organism: Bacteroidota bacterium; assembly: GCA_039028655.1. Classification (GTDB taxonomy): domain Bacteria; phylum Bacteroidota; class Bacteroidia; order Flavobacteriales; family Flavobacteriaceae; genus Aureisphaera. The sequence continues at coordinate 2,413 of JBCCHR010000224.1, read as the reverse complement.
GATTGCTTACTTGAACCAGCATCATCCGGAATTGTTCACCATTGCAGATGCCAAGCGCGGCGATATTGGAAACACCAGTACGCGTTATGCCAAAGCTTTTTTCGAGGACCTGGATTTCGATTCGATCACGGTGGCTCCTTATATGGGGAAGGATTCTGTAGAACCTTTTCTCGCTTTTGAGGGGAAGCATACCATTTTATTAGCCCTTACCTCCAACCAGGGTGCCTACGATTTTCAAACTCAAACTGTGGATGGCGCCGAATTGTACAAGCAGGTATTAAAAACATCCTTGCGCTGGAACAATTCAGAGAACCTCATGTACGTGGTGGGTGCCACTAAGGCCGAATTTTTGGCCCAGATAAGGGAGATCATTCCCAATAGTTTCCTGCTTGTTCCCGGAGTAGGTGCACAAGGCGGCAGCTTGACAGACGTTTGTCATTATGGTATGAACGATCAGGTAGGGTTGCTTGTCAACTCTTCGCGCGGGATCATTTATGCTTCCAAGGATCATGATTTTGTCGCCGCAGCTGCCGAAGCAGCCAGCGTACTTCAGCAGCAAATGCAAGCCATCCTGGATGCTCGTTAGAGATCAATTACATAGAGAACTTCATCTATCCGGAACTCCAACACGTATTGTGTCGCTGGTACCGTCGCAAACTGAATTATTGGTCGACCTTGGCCTCCGGGATCGATTGGTGGGTGTGACCAAGTTCTGCGTCCATCCGAAGGATCTTCGTTCGGAAGTGACTGTTGTTGGTGGAACCAAAAGTGTGCACTACGATCGTATTAAGGAACAGCAACCCGACCTTATCGTATGCAATAAGGAAGAGAACTCTCTGGAAATGGTTACTGCCCTTGAGGAGATCGCGCCGGTTTATGTAAGCGATATCGCTACGGTTCATGACAGTTTTGAGATGATTTGGCAACTCGGCGAGATTCTGGGTGTTCGTGATGTGGCCAAAAGGATGATCGAAGATACCACCGTCGCTTTGGAAGAATTTGAAGCGTTCATGGCTGGTAAGCCGCAAAAGAAGGTGGCCTATCTCATCTGGAAGAACCCATACATGGCTGCAGGAAGCGATACTTTTATCAACTCATTGTTAGCGTTGAATAATTTTGAGAGTATCGTGGACGAAAAGCGCTATCCGGAGGTTTCGATCGAGCAATTGGCGAGTGCTGACCTCGTATTGCTATCATCGGAACCGTTTCCTTTCAAGGAAAAAGATATTAAGGAAATTAAACAAGACTTACATTGCGATGTTCGGTTGGTGGACGGCGAATATTTTAGTTGGTACGGTTCCCGGTTGCGGCAGGCATTTGCGTATTTCAAGACACTCCATGATTGACTAGCGCAATTGATTCCGAAGAAAACAAAAATCGCCTGCTATTTCACTATTTTAAAGGTTTTCGAAGCGTCGCCAACGGTCACAGTAACCAGATAAACTCCCGAGTCGAGATTACTCAGGTCTATGTTAGGAGACATTCTTTTTGGTGTTTCTGAAGCGACTAAGCTTCCTTTGATATCATAGATCAAAATGCGATCCACCTGGTCCATCGATTGGATTTGCAAGACATCTACCACGGGGTTTGGTGAAATGCTGAAATTGTCGGGACTAAAAATATCTTCGGTGCCAAGATCACCTCCTATATAAATGATGTTGTCCAGCCAGTAGTTGTTTTGCGAATCGATAGAATAGAAGTTGATGGCACCTAATACTTCGTCCGTTTGGAATGGAACCGGATTGAGATTTACAGGAACATCCTCAATTGAAATCTCGTAGGTGGGCGGACTGCTTATCATGTCGAAATAGATCGAAACTGTGAACCACACATCTTCCGGATACGATCCGGTTTCTCCGGTGGTTTGGTCTTCAAAAACTCCAGGTGATCCACCGCTGTTGTTAAAGTAGAGATTGCTGGAATTGAAGATTCCCGATCCTCCATTTCCAGGCTCAAGGCAACCGGTAATGGGATCGGTACCCGTCATGCCCTGTATGTTGAAATAGCCCGTACTTCCTGCAGAAATATACATTTCCCATCTTAATGTATAATCTCCGGTTTGCTGGTTTTGCAGGTTCATAAGCACATCCTGAAAAGAGTCCGGTCCGATATAGCCGGATTGGTTGTCGATCACGATACCATCGGTAACGATGATCCCGTCACCGGACCCAGGGTCTCCGGACCAGGAGGACCAGATATCGCAGGTGGGTATCACTCCGCCCGCATAGGACTCGAAATCCTCGAAGAAAATCGTTTGCGCCGAGGCAGCGAGTTGAAAACTAACGATGAGCAGGGTTACGAATAGCTTGTTCACGCGGTTGGAATTTTAGTTCACTTCAAGATACAAAAAAAGGCCCTTCCAGCGGAAGAGCCCTTTTTACATTAAAAAATAAACTTTTTATTTGATTATTTT
>JBCCHR010000223.1:0-5498 GCA_039028655.1 Bacteroidota bacterium | reverse complement strand
CGGTATTCTTAACGGTTGTTCCCAGGGGTACTTCGATGTACACATCCTCACCTTCGGCACCGGTACTATTTTGCTTACCCCCGGCCATACCATGACCGGCCTTGAAATGGCGCTTGAATTTTAGGTGATACAGCGTCCACAGATTGCTGTTGGCCTTGAGGATCACATGACCTCCACGGCCCCCGTCTCCCCCATCAGGACCGCCTTTGGGAATGTATTTCTCCCGACGTAAGTGCGCACTTCCCTGGCCTCCTTTTCCGGACGCAACATGGATCTTCACGTAGTCGACAAAATTCCCTTCAGTCATTTAAATGAAAAATGATAAATGATAAAATTTAAAGGCTAAAGTTGAACTCTCACTACTTTAAACTTTATCATTTTTCGGTTTTATAGCGTATCGATCACGGCACTCAAACGCTGGGTGATCTCTTCGATACTGCCCACACCGTCCACCCCGTGGTACTTGTCCTGTGCCTGGTAGAATTCCTTAAGGATATCCGTTTTTCGATAGTACTCAGCAATGCGTTCACGAATCACTTCTTCGTTGGCATCATCGGCACGACCACTTGATTTTCCGCGCTCAAGCAAGCGTCCCACCAATATCTCGTCGTCCACTTCCAAAGCGACCATCGCGTTGATCTGACTCTGCTTTTCGTCCATAAGTTGTGCCAGGGCTGTGGCCTGGTCGGCCGTACGAGGGAAGCCATCAAAGATAAAGCCATTGGCTTCCGAATTCTTCTCCACCTCGGCATTCAACATATTGATCGTTACCTCATCAGGTACCAGGTGCCCTTTGTCCATATACGACTTGGCAAGCGTGCCCAACTCCGTTTCATTTTTTATGTTGAAACGAAACACATCACCTGTCGAGATATGCACCAGTTGGTATTTTTCCTTTAGAATTTCCGCTTGTGTCCCTTTTCCTGCACCCGGAGGGCCAAATAATACGATGTTCTTCATCTGTTGTTGTTTCTTCTGAAATAATGATTTAATGAATTCCCACATAACGAGGGTGCAAAGATACCAATTTACATTGCATTTTTCGCCCAAATAAAGGATGGAATGCGACGGCCTTTCAGACAGGGTCGCCGCTCTAAACGATGTATAGCCTTATTTTTTCTTCGGAATAAAAAGATAAAAATAAATCTGAAAGAAGATTGTACCTTTGCGCCATGGCGAATTACTTTTCTTCCCACTTCACGCTCGGAATCCTAGGCGGAGGCCAGTTGGGCAAAATGATGCTGTACGAAACCAGGAAATATGACATCGCCACTCATGTCCTGGATCCAAGTAGCGAAGCACCTTGCAAGATCGCTTGCAACCTATTCCAGCAAGGAGACCTTATGGACTTTGATACGGTATATGCGTTCGGAAAGCAGGTAGACGTGCTCACCTTCGAGATTGAAGGAGTGAATGTGGATGCCCTGGAACAATTGGAAAAGGAAGGCACCAAGGTCTTTCCATCGGCCAGAACACTTCGAAACATTCAGGACAAAGGCGTTCAAAAGACATTTTACCACGAACACCACATCCCAACAGCTCCTTTCACGCTTTTCAAGAGCAAGGACGAATTGGCTCAGGCATTGGATGCCGGTGACCAAAACCTTCCATTTGTTTGGAAAAGCTGTACCGGAGGTTATGATGGACGTGGCGTGAGTATCATTCGCTCCAGGAGCGATCTGGAAGCACTCATCGACGGACCGTGTATTGCGGAAACCCTGGTTCCCTTTAAGAATGAGTTGGCCGTAATCGTAGCCAGAAGTGTTTCCGGAGAAGTTCGCACTTATCCGGTAGTAGAAATGGAATTTCACCCGGAAGCCAACCAGGTAGAGTATGTGATCTGTCCTGCACGGATAGACGATGCCGTCGCACAAAAGGCAAGAGCAGTTGCCAAGAAGACTTCCGAGGCCTTTGAGCATGTTGGCCTACTTGCGGTCGAATTGTTTCAAACCGAAGAGGACGAGATCCTTGTGAACGAGGTGGCCCCACGACCGCATAACAGCGGACACTACAGTATTGAAGCCAGTTATACCAATCAATTTGAACAACACATCAGGGCCATACTTGATCTCCCATTAGGGGTAACCGATAGTAAAGTAGGTGGCGTGATGGTCAATCTCACGGGTGCCGAAGGCCATACCGGGGAGGTGGTGTACGAACATATCGAACAGATCATGGATATGGATGGAGTAACACCACACATCTATGGTAAAAAGCAAACACGACCCTTCCGAAAAATGGGGCATGTTACCATCGTAAATAAGGAGCTATCCATGGCACGTGCCACCGCCGAAGAAGTAAAGAAAACGATTAAAGTGATCAGTAAATAACGAAACCATGAGCAAAGTAGCTATAATTATGGGAAGCACGAGTGACTTTCCGGTCATGCAAGATGCCGTCGACGTATTGAAAGGATTTGATATCGAAGTGGAAGTAGACATCGTTTCGGCCCATCGTACACCGGACAAGCTCTTCGACTACGGTAAAAATGCACATACACGAGGCATCCAGGTGATCATAGCAGGAGCCGGTGGAGCCGCGCATCTTCCAGGAATGATCGCATCCCTCTCCCCTTTACCCGTTATCGGCGTTCCTGTGAAATCCAGCAATTCAATTGACGGCTGGGATTCGGTGTTATCCATCCTGCAAATGCCAGGAGGTGTACCAGTAGCCACCGTTGCCTTGAACGGTGCCAAAAATGCCGGAATACTCGCGGCGCAGATCATTGGTTCATCAGATTCCTGTGTCCTTGATAAGGTAGTTGCCTACAAGGAAGGTTTAAAGATCAAGGTGGAAGAAGGAGCGAAGAAATTAAAAAAGTGAAAATGTAAAACCGAAAAAGTTCCCTAGCGTACTTTTTACTTTTACATTTTAGATTTAGCATTTTACATTCTCATGAACAACCCACTTTTGCGGCAATTTGATGCTGCTCCCTTTTCAGAAATAAAAAACGAACATTTCCTGCCTGGCATCACCAAGCTTATCGATCAAACCAAGGCCGAAATTGACGAGATCGGTCAAAACCCTAACGTTCCCGATTTTACCAACACCGTGGAGGCACTGGAAAGAACGGGAGTGCAATTGGACAGGGCGACCAGTATCTTTTTTAATCTGAACAGCGCCGAAACAAGTGAAGATATCCAGAAAATCGCGCAGGAGATTTCGCCAATGCTCTCGGCTTTCAAAAATGACTTACTGCTCAATCGTCCGCTGTTTGAACGAGTAAAAAGCGTATACGAGTCTCGGGATGAGCTTTCCCTGTCGCCCGAACAACAGATGCTGTTGGAAAAGCAGTATAAGGGGTTTGCCCGGAACGGGGCCAACCTCAACGAGACCGATCAACAGCAGCTGCGATCGATCGATGCTCAGTTGGCTAAGTTGAGTTTGAAATTTGGCGAACACGTGCTGGCCGAAACCAATGCCTTCGAAATGCTTTTGGAAGACGAACAACAACTCTCCGGACTCCCGGAGGGCGTCAAGGAGGCGGCCGCCCATCTGGCGCGGGAAAAGGGCAAAACAGGCTGGATGTTCACGCTGGACTACCCCAGCTATATCCCATTTGTAACCTACGCCGATGACCGTGTATTGCGCGAGCAGCTATCGAAAGCTTTTGGAGCCCGAGCATTTCAGCAAAATGAAAACAACAATGAGACGCTCGTACTGGAGATCGCACAGTTACGCCACCAACGCGCCAGGTTATTGGGTTACCGAAGTCACGCACATTTTGTTTTGGAAGAACGCATGGCCGAAACACCGGACAAGGTGCATGCCTTCCTCAACGAGCTGCTGGAAAAGGCCAAGCCGGCAGCGCAGAAAGAGTTTGACGAATTACAGGCATTTGCAAGGTCCTTGGATGGCATTGAGTCCTTACAAAAATGGGATGCGGCTTACTATGCTGAAAAGCTAAAGAAACAGCGGTTCGACCTGGATGAGGAACAACTCAAACCCTACTTCAAGTTGGAGAACGTGATCGATGGGGTTTTTATGGTGGCGCAAAAGTTATTCGGACTCCGGTTCGAGGAAGATCCCTCTATCGAGACCTATCATCCGGAGGTGATGACCTACAAAGTAACCGATGCTGAAGGGGTATTTGTTGCCTTGTTCTATGCCGATTTCCATCCGCGTCCCGGAAAACGTGGTGGCGCCTGGATGACGTCGTACAAACCCCAACAAATGATCGACGGTCGCAATGACCGGCCGCATGTTTCGATCGTGTGTAATTTTACCAAACCAACGCCAAGCAAGCCATCGTTGCTAACCTTCAGAGAGGTCACAACACTGTTTCACGAATTTGGACATGCCTTGCATGGCATGCTCGCCAACACCGCTTATTCGGGCCTGTCGGGAACCAATGTGTATTGGGATTTTGTAGAATTACCTAGTCAGATACTGGAAAACTGGTGTTATGAGAAAGAAACGCTGGAATTGTTTGCTTCGCATTACGAAACGGGGGCATCGATTCCGATGGAATTGGTTCAGAAAATAAAGGAATCGGCTACGTTCCATGAAGGGATGCAAACCCTTAGGCAGTTGAGCTTTGGCATGTTGGATATGAGCTGGCACGGAAGTGATCCGGCTGGCATTACTGATGTAAAGGCATTTGAGCTGGAAGCATTCGGGGAGACATCCTTATATCCGGATGTGGAAAGCAATTGTATGAGCACAGCCTTTTCTCATATCTTTCAGGGAGGATACTCCGCAGGCTACTACAGCTATAAATGGGCCGAGGTGCTGGACGCAGATGCTTTTGCCTATTTCAAGGAAGAAGGTATTTTCAATAAAACCGTTGCCAACAAATTTAAGGACTACGTACTCTCCCGTGGCGGCACAGAAGATCCTATGGAACTCTATGTGAGATTTAGAGGAAAAAAACCGGATCCTGAGGCACTGCTCAAGCGCGCGGGACTGGTATAAAAGAAAGATCTCAGGTGTCCTTCTGAACAACTTTTATAATTTATGTTTCAATTATTTTTGAAAGTTTAAAATTATTTGTATATTTGTTCTATGGAATTCAAAGAAGCAAAACAAAAGTTTATTGGCACCTGGGGTGCATTTGGCTCGCTTTGGGGCATCAACAAGGCCATGGCGCAGATCCATGCCCTGCTATTTATCTCCCCAGAGCCGTTGGCCATGGAAGATATCATGGATGAATTGGGAATATCCAGGGGAAATACGAGCATGAACCTACGCGGCCTGATGGACTGGGGAATTGTTCATAAAGTAAATGTTCCTGGAGAGCGCAAAGAGTATTTCGAGAGTGAAAAGGACGTGGTCGAACTTACCCGTATCATTGCTAAAGAACGAAGTCGCAGGGAGTTGCAACCCACCATCAAAACCCTGAAGGAAGTTTCCAATATCAAGGATGACGGGAGTGCTAAAACAAAGGAATTTATCAAACAAACCAAAGCATTGCACGACATGGCCGATACGGCGAGTACCATGATGCACAAAATGATCGATCAGGTCCAAAACTGGATCTCAAAAACTATGGTGAAGTT
>JBCCHR010000222.1:0-5520 GCA_039028655.1 Bacteroidota bacterium | reverse complement strand
TGCGAGGGCAAAAGTATGAAATTTTTACGGGGTGGGAAACATAATTCGTAACGGAATGTGGCTGTCTTTTTGAACAGACAGCCACATCTCGCATCACTTAAAAACAGGGAATCAATCAATCTTTATTCGAGTTCCCTGCGTGTGTCCCGAAAATTCGGGCGCATACATGCTTTCAATATTGCTTAGCCCACCTGAGAAATCACCGCTATTGTTGGCTCGAAGCGTATATTCCAACACATAGGTGCCTTTGGGCATGGCATCGAAGAAAAAGTGCGTTGCCACGTCTCTGGTACTCTCATAATAATAGGCACCATTTTGAGATCGATACCCCGAAAGAACGTTTTCCGGCTCCAAACCACTAGCCCTCAGGTCCTTGAGATGAATGAACTCCATATTGCTGGTAGCGGTTACCGTGAGCCTTACCGTGATCTTATCGCCCAACTCGATCTTCGAATTCCCGGTAACCAGCTTCAAACCATCGGCTCCGTCATCGAGGAACACCTCTTTCTTTAGTTGCAAGCCACCATCACCGGTGCCCACTTTTACCGCGTCCAAATCCTCAAAATATTGCCAGTAAAAACCTCCAAAGCCAACACTCTCACCCCTATTTTTTACGGTGACACTGCTTCTGTCCGGGGTAATCTCTTCCTTGTTCCATTCAAACTTTACGTAGCCCGTTCCGGCTTCCTTTGACACATTTTTTGTTTTTTCTTCGGAAACAACCGCGCCTCCAACCATCAAATCCACGGAATTGTCGATCGAGATCATCTCGGACCCACCCAATAGCAGGGCGTAGGTTGCATCGGCAGTGGCCTTGGTCGATGACCAACTGGAAGTTCGTTTTTGTTGAAGCAACCAGATCTTCAGCTCTTCCAGGAATTCCGGATCCTCGGAAATTTCGGTAAATGCCTCGATGATCAGGGCATGCGTTTCAACGGGTGCCTGATACCAATAATAACCCGATTGGTTGGCTTTCCAATAAGCACCATTCACCTCGGAAATAACGGCATTCTCTTTCAACGCATCCAATATTTCCTTGGCCAGCTCCTCATTCCCAATCCTTTTTTGAACCAGAGCGAACATACCTTTTTCGTAAACTCCCAGCGAAAGCCACTCCTGCTCATTGTGTTTAAGAACCTCCTCCACGATAGGCTGTACCGATGGCGGGATGGGATCTTCTTCCAGATAGAAACTACGAGCGTAGAGGTAGTGCAGGTGACTATTTCGCTGGTAAAAATTTTCCAAATCATTATACCTTCGGCTGTACTTCTTAAAATCGTCTTCCAAGGCAATATCCAGATAATCAACCGCATCATCGACCAGGTCGGGGATACCATTCACTACGCCCAGTTTCTTGAGATGTCCAAAGCCCGCAACGATGTGTCGGGTGATGTAGGGATTGGATCTCCCACCCGAAAACCAAGGAAATCCGTCATCGTTGTTCTGAAGTTTCTTCAATTTTTTGAGAACCTCCTTTTCCTTGGCTGCATTTTTTCAGCATCAAACAACAAGGCCAAACGCTTCTTACGCTCAGTTTCGGATTGTGCGTCGCGTAACCACGGCGTCTCCGCGATCAAAATACTTTTAAGGGATTCGTTCTTTTCCAAATTGCTCTGCAACACCCCGTCTCCCTTCCAACTGTCGAAAACCTCCTTTACCTTGGGATGACTGTTCATCAGATACGCCGCAATAGAATTTGCATAATATCGCGAGAACGTTTGCTCCGAGCACTCATGCGGAAACTCCATCAAATAGGGTAAGGACTGCAGCGCATTCCACACCGGATTGGACGTATATTCTAGGGTGAGTTTGTGATGTGCCAGGGATGGAGAATCGTTGTTTTTGAAATTTTCGAACACAAAGGTCTTGTCCTCACCCGATCGAACCAAAATAGGCACACTCTCCGTGATCATCGTCCTGTTGGTCAATACAGGCAATATGTTTTGCTCCCCATCGCTCACATCACCTGCCAGTGCCAATACCTTATAGCTTACCGCCTGCATGCCATCGGGAACATGAACTTTCCAAAACACGCTCTCATTACCGCCGGTAACCACAGTAAAGGATTTTCTGGCGTTTTGATTCATCATTTGTACGTCCACAGGCTCCATAGTGAGCCCATCAAACAGCTGCAATACCGCATTGCCCACCATGGGCTTGCCGGATAAATTCGCAATTTTTGCAGAGAACACAACAGTATCTCCTTCCCGCAAAAACCGAGGGGCGTTTGGTACAATGCTCAAGTCCTTTTGTGTGATCACCTCTTTGGTAAGCCTGCCATTTACAGCGTCTTTGGTATGTGCCAACAGTCGCAATTTCCAACGAGTAAGAGCCTCCGGTGCCGTGAAGTTAAATTGGATCTTCCCTTCCTTGTCGGTTGTAAGATGCGGATAGAAAAAAGCCGTCTCATCCAGGTTCTTTCGGGCCGCTACCTGCGACAGCTTGTCCAATCCCTTTCGGGTGGAGATGATAACCACCCCGTTCTTTCCTTTTTCACCATACAATACCGTGGCGGACAACCCCTCAAGGATTGAAACGTCAAGGATCTCATTCTCATTTAACCGAAGCGAATTGGCGTCGCCATCCCGAAATTCGAAAGGAACCCCATCGATCACGAACAACGGCCTGTTCGCAGCATCAATCCCGCTCTTGCTTCGAATGATAAACTCTGTCCCGGCACCACTAACCCCGGCTACTGTTTCAACATTCATTCCCGCCACAACACCTGGTAAGGCGCTGATAGATTGTAGCATAGGGATCTCGTCGCTCTCACTTGTTTCAATCGTCGTCACCGCATAGCCCAGGGCCTTTTTGCTTCGCGGTGTACTATAGCCTGTGACGACCACCTCTTCCAGGGACTCATCATTAGGCTCCAGGGTGATATAGATCGGATTTACATTCGCCAGTTGCTCTGTGGAGAGGTAACCGATGTACGAAAACACCAGTACATCGGTGGCCTTGGCATCGATGGAAAACTCACCGTCGAAATTGGTTTGAGTCCCGTTACTGCTGTTTTTCACCATGATATTTACACCGGGCAGTGGCAGGCCATTCTCATCCAGCACTACCCCTTTGATACTACCGCCCATACCCTCTTTTCTCTTTTCCGATCGCAATCGATTTACGTAGGCATTGTAATGCCAGGATCCACGACCAAAAGTCAACCCAAAATAATTCAATCGATCAAAAGTGCGCCGCACGAATCGATACCGCACTTCCCTATTTCTAAAAGTAAAATTGGTAGTCGAGAACATATTCTTGAAATCGACAAACGGCCTGTTGGAATAGGAATAACTTGTAATATCAAGAGGCTCCCAACGACTGGGACCAAACTGGTCAAGCGACATATCATACATGGTTGCAAGTACTTCGCTATCCACGATCTCGTTCTTATCATTCTTGATCGCAAAACTCCATTGTTCTTCCACTCCGGGCAATAACTTGTCCCTAAAAGTGCTCGTTTCAATGGTGAGGAAGGAATCATCGACAGGCAGTTTTACGATGGTCTGGTCCGAATAGGATGTATTAAACCGAACCATCCGGAATGAAATAGCTACCTCATCTTCCAGGTTGGCAGGAAGTGGAATGGTGATTCGTTTTTTCCCATTCACCTTAAAGTTTTCAGCAAAGATGCGTGTCTCGCTGTCGAAGGCGAATACACCCACCTCCAGATCCTCCAAACAGCTGTGAAGAGTAAGCTCGATCTTTTTATCTTTTCTGAAGTTTTTATTCTGAATTCGATACCCGAACAACTGAGCATCCGGCAGATACTTCGAATGGTCGCTGGTCACGGTAATCTCCCTGGTGGTAGATACTTTAGAACCATCTTTTGCCGTGGCTTCTAATTCAACTATATAGGAACCGGGTTCGCGAAACGGACTTTCCTCTACCATCGAAAAAATACCATCTCCGTCAAATTGATTGGAATAGACCAATGCTCCCTTTTTGTCTGCCTCTATTGCTTCCTCATAAGGCTCATTTGGGAAATGTAGTTCAAATTCCTCTTTAGAAATTTCCTGAATTTCAGGAGCAGGCCAAAGTCGGGACCGGTAAAATCGCTCCGGACTCTTCTTCTTGAATATTCGGATCGTGCCACTGGTGGCTACATGCGATTCGTTAAGATTGGTAGTCTCTATGTTGTATTTCAAGTCGTTGGTTATTGGGATCTCATCGGCAATCATTAAGGACGCAAACAAGTTATTCATAGACACTCGGATCGATTGGGTGGCGGATCGTGTCTCACCATTGATATCCGTAATGGCAACTTCGATATTGTATAAAAAGATGGTTGATTGCTCATCTGGCCCAAGATTCAATGTATCCTGGAAGGACAGATCAAACTCACCATTGGCATCGGTTTGGGTTTCCCCACCGTCCACATTTTCAGTGTTGTCTCCATAGTAGTACCTATCCAGATAAAGGCTACTCCTGTTAATGGTATATTCCACCTTGGCATTACTGATGACCGAACCAAGGTAAGCCTTCGCATTCCCACTCACCACTATCGTATCGTTAGGTCTAAAACTGCGATCTATATCGTCAAATAGTACCTCGAAAGTAGGTCGCTTATACTCTTCCACTCGAAACGATTTCCTGGTCTCATTAAACACGCCTTCGTCGATCTCGTCCCAGAACTTGCTGTCCTCATCTTTACCGTCTCCTTCTTCCGTGAAGATCCTAAATTGACCGGTCAATGTCTGCACCGGCAATTTGAATGAGCCCGAAAAGGAGCCGTATTCGTTGGTTTTAAAGTATTGCTCGTAAATCTCTTCATTGTTGGCATCTGCCATGTATACCAACACATATTCGCTGGGAACGGTGGAGACTTCACCCTTATCCTTTCGCATTAAAATCCCCTTGAAATGCATCGTTTGCCCCGGCCTGTACAAGTCCCTGTCCAGATACATCACGGTCTTTGCCTCAGGATAATCATCTTCGTCGGGATCGTACCTGTAACCGACATAGCTCCTGGAAAAAAGGCTGTCCGCTCCATTGACGGCCAAAATATCTATATCACGACCCCGAGTTCGCTTGCGCTTTGGCACCACGATCTCGCCAAGCGCATCGGTGATATAGGTGCGGGAGTTTTTCACACCCGATCCCGATATGGTAACCGGTATCTTTTTCAACGATTTTCCATATTCTCTATCTACAAATCGCAGCACACTATACGTATTGTAGTTGGTTTTGGAGAAGGAAATATTGCTCACCTGAGTAAAAGCATAGGCAAAACTGTGGGTCTCCTCAAGGCGTGCGTTGGTAAAAAAATAGGCATAGGTTCCCTCCTCAAGGGGTGGCAACAAAATTTCGGTGCTATGGGTATCATAGTCTTTTGGGCCGGGCAGTTGGTAGTATTTTTTTTGAACGTTGCTGGAATTTATGAATCGCTCATTGAGCGAATCTTTATCAAAAAATCGACCTCTGTTTATATCGTAAGTCGTGGGTAATTTTATGATATGCAGTTCAAGAGAATCCACATTCTTGTACGACACAAATACCCGCGAGACTTTATTTGGAAGT
>JBCCHR010000221.1:0-5539 GCA_039028655.1 Bacteroidota bacterium | reverse complement strand
GTGGATCTGGCAGCCGAAAAATGGAACCCGCTGGGGCATCATGAATGGATCCTACCCTCGCCAGCCGACTACCATCCTCCCTCAAAAAAAGAATAATTTCAAAATGGGCTGGCCGAGGCATTTTTCCTAACTTTGCCTTCTTAAAATTTCTGAGGATCATGTTACAGATTAGCAACATTAGGGAACATAAAGAGGCATATACCGCTGCGTTGGCCAAAAGAGGTATCGCGGCCAAAGAAGTGCTGGAATCGGTTTTGGCCGTGGACGAAAAAAGACGTGCCAACCAAACCGAACTGGACCAGACCCTGTCGCAATCCAATACATTTTCCAAGGAGATCGGGAAACTCTTTCAGAGTGGTGAAACGCAAAAGGCCAATCTGCTAAAGGAAAAAACCAGCAAGCTGAAAGAGGCTTCCAAGGCTTTGCAGGAAACCCTCAACGAAACCGTTGCAGAATTGGAGAACCTGCTGTACACCATTCCCAACATTCCCAACGAACTGGTGCCGGCAGGCACCGACGAGAACGACAATGAGGAGACCTTTCGCGAAGGGGATATCCCGGTATTGGCCGAAGGAGCATTACCCCATTGGGAGCTGGCCAAGAAATACGACCTGATCGATTTCGAGTTGGGTGTAAAAGTAACCGGTGCAGGATTTCCCGTGTACAAAGGAAAAGGCGCCAAGCTACAGCGCGCGCTCATTACCTATTTCCTCGATAAGAACACCGAGGCCGGGTACACCGAATACCAGGTGCCGCTGTTGGTGAATGAGGATTCCGGCTATGGCACGGGACAACTCCCCGACAAAGAAGGGCAAATGTACCATGTGGGGATCGACGACTTGTATCTCATTCCTACCGCCGAGGTGCCCATCACCAATATGTTTAGAAGCGACCTGCTGCCACATACCCAATTACCCATTTGCTGCACCGGCTACACCCCTTGTTTCCGTAGGGAGGCAGGTAGTTACGGAGCACACGTGCGTGGGTTGAATCGCCTGCACCAATTCGACAAGGTGGAGATCGTGCGTATCGAACATCCGGATAATAGCTATGCAGCTTTGGATGGAATGGTCGAACATGTGAAAGGCATTTTGAAAGAGCTTCAATTACCCTACCGCATCCTGCGGCTATGTGGAGGCGACCTGGGCTTTACGTCGGCTCTTACGTACGATTTCGAGGTATTCTCTACTGCCCAGGATCGATGGCTGGAGATCTCTTCGGTTTCTAATTTTGAAACTTTTCAGGCCAACCGTCTCAAACTTCGCTTTAAGGACGCTGATGGAAAGAACAAACTGGCACACACACTCAACGGAAGTGCCCTGGCATTACCAAGAGTGATGGCGGGTATCCTGGAGAACTACCAAACTCCGGATGGGATTCGGATCCCGGACGTGCTGGTGCCTTACTGTGGCTTCGATATGATCGACTAAGTAGGTCCATTGCGCCACCCGGCGATACGGCCACAAGTTATTCCGCAGAAAAAAAACGGCTCAATATTTGAGAAAGTTTTAAGAAACCAATTGCTTATATTTACCTCATGCGTGTATGTATCTTGCTTATTGCACTATTTATGAGCCTTCCGGCCTTTGCCCAGAACGAAGCCCTGGGCAAGAATTACTTTGAAAAAGGTGAGTACGAAAAGGCCCTGGTGATCTTTGAGAAACTGGCCAAGCAACATCCGCATCGTACCGATTATTCAACCTACCTGTTGAAATCGTACCAGCAGTTGGAAGACTACGAAGCTGCCGAAAAGATCATCATCGCCAATCTCACCGGAGTGCGGGCCACACCTCGCTTTTATGTTGAGCTGGGCTACAACTACGCCTTGCAGGAAAAGGACAGTCTGGCGCGTGTGAGCTACAATAAGGCCATCGATGGAGTTCGGGACAATCCCTACAGTGCCTATACCGTAGGTCGAACTTTTGCCGGATACAGCTTGTTGAATCAGGCGGCCGCCACCTACGAACTGGCCATGCAACTGGATCCTGAACGGGATTACAATCCGCAGCTCGCCAAGATCTATGGAGAGCAGGGGAAGTTGGACAAGATGTTTGACACCTATATCGACCTGGTGCAGAACAATACCGGATATCGTGCGACGGCGCAACGCAATTTCAGTTTCTATGTGAATGAAGATCCCGCCAACGAGGCCAACATGATCTTACGAAAATTGCTGCTGAAAAAACTCCAGGAGCGACCGGACATCCTCTTTAATGAACTATTGAGCTGGCTGTTCATTCAGCAGAAAGAGTACAGAAAAGCGTTTGTACAGGAAAAAGCCATCTACAAACGAAGTGAGGAAGACTTACGAGGTATTATCGACCTTTTGCGCATTACCATTGACGAAGAGAGCTATGAGGACGCCCGGGAAATTGTGGGCTTTGTGATCGACAAAGCACCTTCGCCGGAAGTTCGGCTGGAGGGTTATCAGTACTTGATGAACGTGGAGATGAAATTGGCCCAACCGGAAGATTATCCTGCCATCGAAAACCAGTTTCGGGAGCTATTCGAGGAATTTGGCAGCGGCCCGGCCACCCTGGCGTTGCAGATCGACTACAACCATTTTCTCGCCTTTCGAATGGGACGATCGGCGGAGGCCATTGCCAACCTTAAGGCACTTTCCGACTACCGCTTGTCGGTCTTCCAAGAGGCCCGTGTGAAATTGACCCTGGCCGATATCCTGGTTTTTGACGAAAAATTTAACCAGGCATTGATCTATTACACCCAGGTACAGAAAAAAGTAAAGAGCAACGTACTGGCGCAGGAGGCGCGATTCAAAGTTGCGCAAACCAGTTATTTTAAAGGCGATTTTGAGTGGGCGCAGGTGCAATTGGATGTGCTCAAGAAATCGGCTTCCCAACTCATCGCCAACGATGCCATGGAGCTGTCATTGCTTATTCGCGATAATTCCCTGGAAGATTCCACACAAGCCGCCCTGAAGAAATTCTCGCGTTCGGATCTGTTGCAACTGCAGCATAAGAACAACGAGGCATTGTCGGTATTGCAGGACATCCTTACCAATCACAAAGGCGAGAAGATCGAAGACGAAGCCTTGTTGCGCATGGGCATGATCTATGAAGAAATGGGCTCCTACGAGCAAGCAGAGGCCAACTACCTCAAGTTGATCGAATTTTATAAGGAGGATATCCTGGCGGACGACGCCCACTTCAAACTGGCACAATTGTACGAAGGGCCGCTTGCCCAACCCGAAAAGGCCAAAACCTATTACGAACAGATCATCTTCGATTTTGCCGATAGCATTTACTTCGTCGAGGCCCGAAAGCGATATCGCATGCTACGCGGTGATGCCATTAACTAAGTAAACGAATTCCTTCGTATCCCTGGATACCGTCCCTCAATAAATAACAAACCATCATGTATATCTACAATGTTACCATCAATATAGACGAAAGTGTTCACGATGCCTGGCTGGCATGGATGCAGGATGAGCACATCCCGGCAATGCTGGCTACGGGTAAATTTACGAACGCATTGATGACCCGCGTACAGGTGGAAGAGGAAATGGGTGGGATCACCTATTCGGTTCAGTACCGAACCGATAGCAAAGCCACTCTGGAGCGCTACTATGCTGAAGATGCTGGAACTTTACGGGCCCAGAGCAAGCCTTTTGAAGGTAAGTTCGTTGCTTTCCGAACCGAGCTTGAGGTAGTTTCGGAGCACTAAAAAACCCGACGGATAACCATCGGGTTTGTTTTGGGGTCCCTGGAATAACTATGGCTAATTAATCTTCCAAGATGATAAATTCGATACGTCTGTTCTGTTCGTGCTGCACTTCCGTACATGGTTCGCAATCGATCAAAGGCATGCTTTCTCCGTAACCCTTCCAGGTAAGTCGCTCTTCCGAGATACCTTTGGAGATAAGATAACGCATGGCCGATGCCGCACGACGATCGGACAGTTTTAGATTGTAATTGTCGTTTCCTCTGAAATCGGTATGGGCATTCAATGCCACACGGATCTCGGGATTGGTGTTCATGGTCTCCACCACCTTATTCAGGTTGATGGTGGATACCTTTTTGATCTTGTCGCTGTTGTAGTCGAACAGGATATTACCGATCTGTATAAACGATTTCTCTTCGGTGACCACAATTGGAGCCGGCTCTGCCTTGAGCGTCACATTCATGGTATACTCTATGGTGCGGTTATCGGTATTGAAGACCGTGGATCCATTTAGGAATCCTTCTTTTCCAGAAACTAAAGTGTAGTATTCAAAGGATGAGATCGGAAAAGTGAATTCGCCATTCTCGTTGGTGGTCATCTCTCCGACGTTGGTTCCATCGGTATCGATCAATTTGACAGATGCATTGCCCAGCGGTATGCCTGTTTCAAAATCAACAGCCTGGCCCTTCACGGTTTGTGAAAGCACATATTCGGTAATTCGGTAAATGTCATAGTTCCCTTCACCACCTTCGCGATTGGAGGTGATGTAGCCAATTCGCTCTGTGGCTGGCACGAAGGCGATCTCATCCATTTCGGTATTGATGGTGTTCCCAAGATTGAGAATTGTGACAAAACCTTTTTTGGTGCGTCGCGACTTGAACACATCAAAGCCACCGGCGTTCTCATGCCCTTTGGAAGAGAAGAACAAGAACTTCTCGTCTACCGACAGGTGTGGGAATTTTTCATCGCCCGCGGTATTGATCGCTCCCGGGACCGGCTTAACCGCTCCTAGGTTTCCATCGGCATCAACCGACACCTGGTAGAGGTCGAAACCTCCCACAGACCCTGGCATATTGGATGCAAAGTACAAGGTTTTCCCATCCTTACTAAGGTGTGGGTTTTCTACGGAATACTCTGCGCTGTTCATCGCCATGGGGGTAATGTTGATCCATTCGCCCTCTCGGTCCGGGTTCAACTCGGCACGATACATCTGAAAGCGTTGGGTGTTCCCCTCCATGTTCTTGGTAAAGTACATGGTGTTCCCATCCTGCGAAAAACTTACCGAGCCCAGGTTCTCATTCTTGTTAAGCAAGCTGGAGAACAACAACGGTCGTGTAAGATCGTAATCTTCAAGGATATCACTACAGTATAGTTTGGTAAACGGTTCACTGGTGGCCGGGTCTTTTTTTGCAATGGCACCGATCTTCCGCGCAGAGAACGAAATGAATTTGTTCTTAAACAGCCCCGAGCCGTAATCGGCATAGCGCGAATTGATCCCAGTAGTGAGTGCTTCAAACTTAAATCCGTTATCTCCTATGTTGTCCTTAGAGATCTCGGTAGCAAAAATGGTGTTGCCTACCTCCAAAGAGGCTTGTGCAATGGTTGCCGTAGTACTTAGAAATAAAACAGCAAGCAGCAGTACGGTATTGGTAGTTTTCAAAATGTGCGAGGTTACATGAGTTTGATAACAAAGCTAGCAGGAAAATCGAATTTTCCTACAAGTTTTAGCCCAAGCGTTTATTTTTTCGTTTAAGTGTAATTTTCCTACAAATTGGATTTTACATCTAATTCTATGTTACCATTTGCCCACCGTCTTACCCTGTTTTGGCAACGGATTTTTTCTGATCAAATAGTTACC
>JBCCHR010000220.1:0-5539 GCA_039028655.1 Bacteroidota bacterium | reverse complement strand
GGTGAAGAATGCGTGGCTTACCAAACACGAAAAGACGATCCATGTAAACTGCAAGGATCATGAATTGGGATTTAAACCATTTCCGGTAGACCCGAAGTTTCAAAAAGAGTTTGTGCTCAACGGACTGTACGATGTACTCATCGAAATTGATGAGCTGGATCCGGAAGAATTCGATACGCAAACGAAGATCAATCAAAAGATCAAGCAAATTACCGACGACGTACGAGCCACCTATCATGCGCATCGCAATTTATGTGAGGATCTGGTCGGGATCTCCGAAGTTCAGGAACATCCGGTCCAGGTGTGTGCTCAGATCGAGCTGTTACCTGATGCCGACGAGGAAAAGGTGCACGCACAGGTCCTTTGGACCATTGATATGTACCTCTCGCCCAACCTGCGATTCTACTCGCTCAAGGAAATGTTGGAAAAAGGATACGCCCCTGATGAGATCTACAATGGCCCTCTATTGTCGAACGGTTTTATAGACGACGAAGAGCTGCGCAACACCGCGCTGCGCCGTGAAATCAGATTGAGCGATCTTATCAAGGAACTGCTTAAAATAGAGGGCGTGGACGTGATCCGCGATATCACTATCGACCATTGCGATGGCAGTAGCGATGGCAGCAAGGTGTGGAACATTTGCGTGCCCAAAGGCATGAAACCCGCGCGATGCGACAAGAGTGCTTTTAGCTATTACAAGGGATTCCTTCCTTTGAATATCAACGAAGAAGAAGTAGAAGATTTCCTGGCGGAAATGAGACAGGAAGAAGCCGATGCGATTGCCGCAACCGCCAATCTCACCAAGGAACTATCCCTGCCCAATGCTGGTGGACAAAGCATAGGAAGTTTTACCACTGTGCAAAATGATTTTCCCGAAGTATACGGCGTGGGAACTGTGGGTGTACGCCCTTCGGCCCCTGTTGCCGATAAGTCCAAAATAAAGCAGTTAAAGGGATACCTGCTGTTCTTTGATCAGATATTGGCAACGTACTTTGCTCATTTGCAAAAAGTGAAAGAGATCTTTGCGGTCAACGGAACGCTGGGCAAGAGTTATTTTACCCAATTGGTGGAAGATGTGAAAGATCGCAACGATTTGGTGGATCCGGGCACGTACAACAATAACGACGATCTCACCACGCTACTTCTGTCGGATCTGGATGACGAAGTAGAAAGAAGAAATGCCGTCCTGGATCATCTGCTGTCTCGATTTGCAGAAAGCTTCAGCGAATATGCCTTCCTGATGAAGCAATTATACGGCTCTTACACCGACCAGGCCGTGATCGAAACCAAGCAACGCTTCCTGCAGCAATACGACATGATTGGTTGCGAGCGAGCCCTGAGCTTCAATTACTATCAACAGGCGCCTGAGGACCTCTGGGATACCAACAACGTTTCGGCCTTCCAAAAGCGAATTGCCTTGTTGAGTGGTAACCCCGATTATTCGCGCAGGGATTTTTCCAACAATCCATTAGAAATATTCGAGGAGATCGATTCGGACGGATTGATCGAATACCGATTCCGGTTCCGTGATAAGACCAAGACTATCCTGGCATCAGGCAGCAAGCACTATCACACATTGGCGGCCTTGTACGAGGAGATCCTGAATGTAAAGAACTACGGTCGTTTTACCGAGAATTACGAAATAAAGATCAACATTTCGGGACGGTTCTATTTTAATTTAACCAATCCGAACTTCCCGGATCTGGATGACGAGCGACATGTGATCGCGAGACGCATCCCCAGCTTTGCTACCCAGGAAAATGCGGAAGCTGCAATTGCCAAGGCGGTGGAATTCATGAACGAGCTCAACCCCAATGAAGGAATGTATGTGATCGAACATATACTCCTTCGTCCGAATGTAACCAAAGAGAGCATGCCTAAAAGTTATTTCATGCCGATTTGTGAGGATAATTGCGAAAGTTGCGAAGGCGTAGACCCCTATTCATTCAGAGTATCCATCGTACTGCCGGGCTGGACCGAGCGCTATTCGAACGTGGATTTTAGGAAGTTCATGGAAGATCTAATTCAGAAGGAATTACCCTCGCACATCATGGCAAAGATCTGCTGGATAGGATGGCACGAGAGCTACGATGTGGGCGAAGAAGAAGAAAATGAAATGGTTGTTTTGGAGGACGCCTATCAGGCATGGCTTCTTACCAAGACCGACAATGGACAGAAACAAAATCTGCCTGCATTGAGAGAACTCAATCGAATTGTAAGCACATTACACACCATATATCCTCAAGGAAGACTTCACAATTGTGACCGTGATGAGGAACAACAAAATATTATTCTAGGCCGAACCAACCTAGGCAAAATTTAAAAGATCTAGTTATGGAAAACAAACTATTCGCAATAACGCCACAATATAGCTCCTTCGTCGATGACCAGGTACTTACCTCGCACCAGCTGAATGAATTTATCGAGTACTTCAAGGAACAAGATCACCTTACCCGGGTTTGCCTGAATGGTGTCGGAATCGTTTGCGGCTTCGATATTTCCGTATCCACCGGTGAAGAAGAGGAAGAAACGACCATCATCGTTACTCAGGGTTGTGGCATTACCACCGATGGGGATTTGATCAAGTTACACCGAAACAAGGAAGGAGAATTCGACAAATCTACCAAAGACTCCAAGGAACTTATCACAGACGAAGAGGTATATGCCTACTTCAAACCCTTTACAGATGAACGGGCCGAATACGGTCATTTCGACAATGGCGGAAGTGTGATCGACCTGGTCGAGCTCATTCCTCAATCTGAGGGAAACGAAGAAGATAGTCCGATCTCCGAACTGGATCTGGAGGATAAAGTAGTGATCCTTTACCTGGAAAACTATCAAAAGGAACCTAGTATTTGTACGGGATCAAATTGCGACAACCAGGGACAGGAGAACGTCCAAAACCTGAAAGTCCTCTTGGCTTCCAAAGACGATGTTGAAAACGTAGTTAACGCTAACGATCCGATTTTTACCAAGTACGATATTTTCGAAGCGCTTAGTGGATTGCCCGAAACGGCCATCCCAAAAGTGGTGCTTAACTCCGGAACCGGAACCGATAACAATACCAACACCTATGGCGTGATGGCCGATTCCTTTGAAGATGCCATCACCACCGGTAAAACACGATTACACGGGGCCATGACCTTACTCTTCGACGGCTTTGGTGAATTGTTGGATCTAAACAATGGTACACAAAATACGGTCCTTAACCAGATCGATACATTGGACGATGGAATCACCAATCCGCGTATTCAATACCGATATGATCTGGTTCGCGATTTGAGCGATACCTATAATGAAATATTGAAATTGCTTTTGAAACTGCGCACCGAGTGTTGTCCGTCCATAGAGGCTTTTCCGAAGCACTTATTACTAGGATGTCTTAATCCAACGCAACAGGAGTACCCAGAACTCAGACACCAATGGTACCCCTCTCCTACCAATACCGAATTCGACACTTACGTGAAATTAGCGCAGAGCCTGGCTCGTCGCATCGTTTATATGCTGGATAATTTCAGTATTAGTCAGGAAGACGAACGAATTGCCATTACACCCTCGAAACATTGCAGTGACCTGGGCGAGAAGGCCATTCCCATCTATTACGATATTGACCGTTCTTTGTTGCGGTCCTGGGATTTCTTTAAGACAGAAAATTTAAAACAATTTTACAATCTAAGTTACCACAGGGATGTCCTGGAACCCGGAGCCTGGGTACAGACTCCGCTGGAAGTGACATTGGATTGCTACGATTTTTACCGTATTGAAGGTCACTTCGGTCGACCCGGTTTGGTAAGTCGGGATTATATCAATGACCTTAGAAACGACCATGGATTGGACTTCGATTGTATGTTATTTGATCTTTCCACTTCACGGGAATTGTTCACTTCATTTGTGAAACGACATCCTTCGTTGGAGCACAAGGCAGGTGTAAAACCTGGAGGCACCTTTGTTATGGTAGCCGTTGACGATGAAGTGGTGGCCGATTTCAGTCTTTCGTACAAGGTGGCGCCGGATGCCACCGAACAAGGTTGCTGTTCGTTGATGGAGTGTACCTTTCCATGGATCAGTTCCCTGAAATATATGAACAACTTATCCCGAAGCTTGCTCGGAACACAAAGTAGGAACAAACCCATGCCGGAAAACTACGTGCTACAGGTGATCGAGTACCGCATCAATGGAGAACGATTGATCAATAGTACCACAACACTTCGCATTCCGCTTCAGGAAATTTTCCTTCGCCGAATGCATGCAGTCACCGAAGCCTTGAACAACCGATTCGATAAAGGAGTGGTGTTCGATTTTAATGAAAGTCAGAAACGCTTTGTGATCACCCGGGCCAAGGAAGACACTTTTGTGATTAGATTGAGAGAGATCTCCATGGCCAACAATAATGCGATCTACACCTATAGCAATAACGGGATGTTCAGAAACAACCGTGTATTCCGGGCCGATGCCATGCGTTGCCGAGACCTGAAAGGTTACAATCCTACATTCTACGAAAAACTCCACGACCAGATCGCGCCGGTGAACAAGGACGACGATTATGGTTACTACAACGAGAAATGGAGAAAGTGGACGTACCTCACCGAGCGTCTTGTTAACAACGACGTTCTTCAGGAGGCAGGCTTTACCAGAATGATCACCAATTTTGGTGAGTTAACTGCCGCTCTGGAAAACATCAACTTATCTGGTTTGATAAACGACTTTGATAATGTCGTATCCGACAAAACCCTGAATTTCCATATCGATGGTGACTGGGTGAACGGAACCTGGGTGAACGATTTCATGCTCACGCATCACCGCCAGAACAGTAACAATACCCATGACAATATTGTGTTGTTTGTCAATCTGCGCAAGCAACTGCACCATGAAACCGGTGTGACCAAAATGTCGATCTACATCGATAATCAGGAATACACCCCGGACTTCGATGCAGTCCTGGAGCAGTATAAAACCATCGCCGATATTTACTTCTCGGCCAGACCAACAGGAGCCAATGCTTTTGCACTACTTGTACCAGGAAGATAATGAGATGATACAAGGAAATAGCATAGTAAAAAATACCTTTAGCCAAGAAGGGTGTCTATCGAAATGTTCTCATACATCGATGGATGCCCTTTTGGGTTTTGAATTCATGAATGTTTTAAATTGGAATGGTTGTGTACGTCTGACACCTGCGAGCGCAGGAATGGAAATGTCTAAAAATGATAAAGGGTGTCAGTCGAAAAAAATGTACACAACGAATGACACCCCTATGGGTTCTAACACTAAAACTTCTGTAAATACTAACAAGGCAAATCGAATGACAATAGCACACGACATGGACTCACGTTCTCAACTTCTCTCTCAATGAACTAACAACCCAGTAATTCATCTCTGAATAACTGATGTAAATATAAAAAATATTTCTCAAAGTACCAATGAAAAAACACCGTGCGGCATTTTGGTTACATCCTACCCACGGGCCCGTACGGCAAGTACGGATGCCAATTGTACCGTAGCCTCATTTGCGCCCGAATTATCAAGACTTGACCGCTAT
>JBCCHR010000219.1:0-5569 GCA_039028655.1 Bacteroidota bacterium | reverse complement strand
TTTAAGAGTTATAACACTACTCATCACAAGGGTTGTGCCAAAAAGAATCGCTCCGCCAATGGCGGAGCGATGTATTTATAGGATGTCGTTACGGACTAGTTCTCTACCTGGAACACGATAGGCAGGGCGTACAATACACCAACCGCTTTTCCTCGTTGTTTTCCAGGAGTCATCTTCGGTAGCGCTTTCACTACTTTGATAGCTTCCTGCTCCAGTCTTGGATGCGGAGCACGGGCACGTACATTCGTCACGTTACCATTTCTGTCGATCTTGAACTGAACTGAGATACGCTGTCTTCCTGCATCAAGGCCTAAGTCGTTTGCAAGCTCGTTGTCAAACTTCTTCTGAACAAACTTCATCACTTTTTCAGACATGCACTTCTTTTTTGCATCGTTATTCCCAGCGTTCTCACATCCGGGATAGATCGGTACGTTCTCGATCACCGCAAAAGGTACATCTGCAATTTCTTCTTCCTCTACTTCTTCGATCTCCTCGATCTCAACAATTTCTTCGTTCTGATTTGTTTCCGTAGACTCAATAATGGTCTCTTCCACTTCTTCTTCATCCTCGACCACTTCGATCACTTCCGGAGCCGGTGGCGGCGGAGGGGGCGGAGGAGGGGGCGTAATCGTATTGGTCACCGGGATTTCCTCTTCGAGATCATCATTCAATTGCAAGCCATCGGCTGCAAGGTTAGAATCGTCGGTTGATTTCCATTCGATGGCCGTATAGGAAATGGCCAACATCAGCGCCAAACCTGCCAGTAGGAAAATATTACTCCATCTGGTGAGATCTGCTTTAGGGTTTTTCTTCGGTTCCATAATAACGTTTTAGAATTGCTAAATATAGTTAATTGTATTGTTTTTATTAAAAGAAATTTGACTTTAACGAATAATTATTTTCCGTAAAACGTAAAAAATCAATCCGCCAAGCGCAATTCCCACAAAATTGGCAACAACATCCCAGATGTCTGCCGTTCGTGGTTCAAAAAACAACTCTTGTAATGCTTCAATTACTATGCCATAAATAAAGGCACATAATGCCACCCAGCCCAGGCGATGTAACCTGCCATTGGTTTGAACCCAAATATACATGGTCCACAGAAGGACTAAAAAGGCAAACAACCCTACATGCCCGGCTTTATCGAGAAAAGGCACCTCGATATCCGGCACTTCCGCAGTCGGGAATAGTAATAGAAATGTAAGGATCAGGGTATAGCAGATACCCAGAACCCGAAGAACTCTAGGCCCCAATAACTTCCTTGTACCCTGCATCGTCAAGCAAAGCGTCCAATTCGCTCGGGTCCTGAATCTTGATCTTGATCATCCAACCTTCGCCATATGGATCGGTATTCACATTCTCGGGAGCATCTTCCAATTCTTCATTGAACTCGACGATCTCACCGGAAATTGGCATAAACAGATCCGAAACCGTTTTTACGGCTTCCACAGTTCCAAACACTTCTTCCTGATCCAGTGTTTCGTCTACTGTTTCTACTTCAACATAAACGATATCACCCAATTCGCTTTGGGCAAAATCGGTAATTCCAACGGTGGCAATATCACCGTCTATCGATATCCATTCGTGGTCTTTGGTGTATTTTAAATTTGAAGGTATGTTCATGGATGTAGTTATTTAGTATGTCGTATTAGTTTCCGAAGTTATAACGAAGGGTAATACCACTTCGAATGGTGGTTTGCGGGAATGCTGTCGAGATCGCGTACTCCGAGAAGGTATGGTCGTAATAGAACAGGGCCGTTAGGTTTTTGCTCAATGCATAGTCTGCAGAGAATTGCACACCATAAATGGTTTGCCCCGCTGTGATCTGGTTGTTCAACACATCCAGGTAGCGAATGATTGTTTTGTTATCTCGTACAGACAAGTCCATTTTGAAGTTCAGGTCACTGGTGATCACTTTCTTCTTGCCGCCGAAATTGGTGCTTATCTTCAAGTCTTTTACACGATACCCAAGCCCCAGGATAATCTCATTCCCCTGAATTTCGGTAATCAGGTTATTGGCAAAACTCAATGACAACGCACGATCTTTTCTATACTCCGCAAGGATTTTTACCGAATTCTGCATTTCGAAATCTACCCGGATCAACGGAGAGAATTGCTCGGTCAAATTCACATTGCTCAGGAAGATCGGGCTCTTGAAATTTCCCGCCTGATCCAGTGCCGTTGGGTCGTTTGGATCGAAATCGAGGTTGGTCTGGAACTGATTGACCGTATAGGTGGATCGATAGCCATGCTGGATCGAGAAGCGTTTGAAATTCTTCTTAAACCATTTGATGTTCATCAGACCCGTATATTTCAGATCCCAGTTGGGCAATGGAATATCACGAAGGATCCCTTTCTTTTCTTTGGAAACGTCGCTTCCTTTATAGGCAGCCAGGAAGGAAGGTAATAATACATCCTGACTGGTCTTACCAAATCCTACCGGGAAACCATCTTCGTCCCGCTCAAAAGCGGTAGTTCCGTAGAAATCTTGGGCCAATTGGTTGGCCACTGTTAATCGATTGCTTCTAAATTCATTAAACGCGGCACTGCTCGACTCATCGCTGGTTTGGAAGGCCGTCTTAATAAGCACCGTCGAAATATTAAAATTACCGAAGGTGTTGGGCGTCAATGAGCGGTACAAGCCGTTTTCTACGATGTAGTTCTCGGCATAGTTTTCAGAATAAATTCTACTACCATTCAAGTCGATCTTCAAGTCGGGAATAAGCTCGATATTTACCTGGGCATCCAACTGTCTGCTCTCTACCTCGGTATACTGTTCGTTAAATTCTGGATACAAGGTTAACCAACCCTTGCGCGCTGCAAGTTCTCTTACTTCAGCTTGGCTACCAAATACGAATCCGGATGTGGGTTTCAAAGTTCCTGCGAATCCAATCGACGGAATAAATCCGGGGAGGAAGATACCGTTGTTCTCCTGATAATTGAATTGGATCTTTCGCACGGATGTTGCCAGTCCGATTAAGGTATTCAACGCTTTCTCACCTCCAGAGAGAGAGCTACTTGAGCTCTGCGCATTGCCTCCCCGGTTGTTTCCACCACCAAGAATACTGTTACGAGCGGCTTCACCCTTTGAAGTTTTTGAGTCGCCACCTTCTTCGCCTTTGGCATTAGCACCTTTAGGCCCGGAACCGCCCTCTCCGCCTCCTTTAGCTCCGCCACCGGCGTTGTTATTTCGACGCTTGCTTTTCTTGATCTTGGTAAGACCTATGTAGCGATAGAAGGTATTCATATCGAAGGTCGAATTGATCCGATGCGTACTCGCATTCTGAATCTGATTCCCCAGGTTGAAGGTTTCTACAGTGCCATCGGCTTGAGGTATCTGTACATTGTTGAACAAGTCACTACCGTCCTGCCACTGGTAATCGCCCTGGTACGAATACGTGGCTCGTATCCATTTCAGGAAGGGGAACTTAGCCGTTGGAAGGTCGTAATTCAATTGCAACGACTGGAAGTGCTGGTTGGGGTCTCCTATGTCCCAGAATCCGTCCCAGATGCCTATCGAATTATCGACAATTCCGTCGTTGATATAGTTATTTACGATTCGATTGTTTGCCGCATTGAAATTGAATCGAAGCGACTTTGTAAGGTTGTAATTGATGGTATACTGCCAATCGAAAAGGAAGTTTCTCTGGAATAGCGTGGGAATACCAATGTTGCCTTCCAAAAGGTTCAATTCCCTGAATTTCTGCTCATTGTACTGCCGCACAATGTTGGAACTTACCGCAATATTAGTAGGCAGGTAGTTGAAATTTAGGTCTTTCAGGAACTGCCAGTACTTTCCATTAAAGAGCGAATCGTTCTTCTTAAATGGTTCCAATGGTTTTTGGATGAAACTGTAGTTGTATGTTCCGCCCACGCGTACGCTTTGATCCAAAGATTCCTCGATCTCAAAATCGGTATGATCGATCTGGTTATACGAATAGGAGAAGGTAAAGTTCTCAATATCGTAAGGCATAGGCTTGGCATCTCCTGTACGCTCTTTTCGAACACCTATAAAGTTAACACTCTGTCGTTTCGTGTAATTAATGGACTGATTCTTTATTCGATCTCTTTCTTCCTGACTTTCGGCATTGTCTAATCGCTGCTGAAGTTCGATATCCTGAAATTCGGGATCGTATTTTGGAGTAATGGTCTCTTCCCCTATTCCGTAGTTGAACGGCAACTGGATGCCCCATTTCTTCGGAAGCATTTGTCCCAGGTTGAAGTTGGTCACCACATCGTACAACTCAGTATCCTCCAGGCTTCGCTGGTTGGGTCCTTGTTCGATCGATCCAAAACCAATGGTGCTTATTCTACCGTTGGCAGAGACATTGGCAAAATCGGCAATATTAGCATCCATACTGGCTACTGCAGCCCAACCTCCTTTGTTGTCCAACTCGGTAAGACGCAATTCGTTGAACCAGGCTTCACCACACACAGAAACGTTGGCAGAGTTTCGCAGTCCGATCATGATCACCCGCACATTTCCAAAGCTCGGGTTCCCTTTGATACCAAATCGATATCCCTCACGGGCGTTGATCACGCCATCTTCGGCATAAGTAATGCCCGTAATTGGATCTGGATCCAACAATCCTTCTCGACTTCCTAATGCCAATGTTTTTAATTGCTGAAGTGCCTCTAAAGGCAACTCAAGGCGGTTCTCATTAGGCCAAACGATCTCGGCATCTGCATCGGAAGGGTTTGGCAAATTGGGAGACACTACCAATGGGACCTCGATCTCGTAGAAGGCCGTATTTAAATCGGTACCCAATCGAATAAATCCGGACAATTGACCATCGGATAAGGTGTTTTGGTTTTCGAGTGACTCGACGTGCATGAACATCTCCAAGTTCTTGTACTGTCGCATATCAACATTGAAATTCTTATACACCGCACGTGCATCATCTGCCTCCAGCCCGCACACACGTAGTGCCAGGGACTGCTCGTCCTGCCTGATAATGTTGTTATTGTTGTTCAATTCTTCACGGAATACTCCGGGAGGGATCACATAGTTACTGTTCTGGATCACACCAATGGCCTCATTCTCAAAGATTGTCTCGTCCATGGAGTTGTCTTCTCCGGTAACATCCAATGATTCCAAATAACGACGGTAATCCCCTCTGAACAGCTCCAGGGTTCCCAATCTCAAGATCGTTTCCTGGTTAAATCCAGACATGAACATTCTCATAAAACGTATGGAACGGAAATCGGAAATACCGTTCACGGCGGTATCGTATTCACTCAATGGTAGTCGGAACTGGATCCAACGAACGGGAATGTCCTGGTTGTTTTGAGTAGTAACTGTGATCTCTTTCACGTCAGTCACATACTTACCGTTCTCTACCGTCATACCCGGGAAAACGTCCACCTCATATTCGAAGTAGCTATCCACGGTATTCATGGTATTATCGCGGTTGATATCCTCCACATCCGGCTGCGCGTTGTTCCCTCGGTTGGTGTTGGTCACCAATTCGGGTGAGTTCCCCTGAGTACCGTTGAACTGCAGGTATCGCTCCAAAATAGTTCCTTCAGCTTGAAGGAAATACTGATAGTTATCGTTAGCCGGGTCAGG
>JBCCHR010000218.1:0-5589 GCA_039028655.1 Bacteroidota bacterium | reverse complement strand
GTGTTCACACTTTCCTCCTTGGCATTGGCAATAAAGCCACAAGTATTGATCACCACCACGTTGCCTTCTTCCTCGTGCACCACCTCCAAGAATGTCTACGACAGCGAGGTGTTGATGGGGCAGTTACGAGCCAACGATAAGGAGGTGGTGCACGAGGAAGAAGGCAACGTGGTGGTGATCAATACTTGTGGTTTTATTGCCAATGCCAAGGAGGAAAGCGTGAACACCATCCTGGAATACGTTCAGAAAAAAGAAGATGGCGTGGTCGACAAGGTGTTCGTTACAGGATGCCTGAGCGAGCGTTACAAACCCGACCTGAAAAAGGAGATCCCCGACGTGGACCAATACTTCGGTACCACCGAACTCCCTGGCCTGCTGAAAGCCCTGGGAGCCGATTACAAGCACGAACTCATAGGGGAACGACTCACCACCACACCTAAGAACTACGCTTATCTCAAGATCGCCGAGGGTTGCGACCGGCCCTGTTCTTTTTGTGCCATCCCGATCATGCGCGGGAAACATCGCAGCAAACCCATCGAAGAATTGGTGACCGAAGCTGAAAAACTGGCCGCCAAAGGGGTGAAGGAACTGATCCTGATCGCCCAGGACCTTACTTATTACGGTTTGGATCTCTACAAAAAGCGTGAATTGGCGAAATTACTTCGGGAACTGGTCAAAGTAGAGGGCATCGAATGGATTCGCCTGCACTATGCCTTCCCAACGGGCTTCCCAATGGAAGTACTGGAGGTGATGAAAAACGAACCCAAAGTCTGTAATTACATCGATATCCCGTTACAACACATTGCCGATCCTATTTTAAAGTCCATGCGTCGGGGAACCACTTATGCCAAGACCAACAAATTGTTGGATGAATTTAGGATGGCGGTGCCGGAAATGGCCATTCGTACCACCCTCATCGTTGGATATCCGGGAGAGACCGAGGAACATTTCCAAACCCTCAAAGAGTGGGTGAAGGAACAGCGATTTGAGCGCATGGGCTGCTTTACCTATTCCCACGAAGAGAACACCCATGCGTTCCAACTGGAAGACGACGTGCCGGAGGAGGTGAAAATGCAACGTGCCAACGAGATCATGGACATACAGTCTCAGATCTCCTGGGAGCTAAACCAGCAAAAGATCGGACAACAATTTCGTGTGATCATAGACCGCAAGGAAGGCAGCTACTACGTGGGACGCACCGAGTATGACAGCCCGGACGTCGATAACGAAGTATTGATCAATGCCGAAGAAGGGTATCTGCGAACAGGCGATTTTTACGAGGTTGAGATCACAGGCGCAGAGGATTTCGATTTGTATGGGTTGGTGAAGGCTTAATTTCTTTTGGTCCGAAGTCGGAAGCCAGAAGTCGGAAGTAGGAAGTTGGAGGTCGGAAGTTGGAAGTCCGGAGTCGGGGGTCGGAAGCACGAAGCACGGAGCACGAAGTGGGCATAGGCGTCAAGATTCAGGAACCAAGGGCCAGTGTTGTGGCGCAAATTCCCCCCTTGAGGGGGGGTAAGGGGGGTGTCTCTCGAAGTCCCAAACCGTATCGACAACTAAGGCGCGAACACCCCGGTGGTGTAGCCAAAATTCGTGTTGTACAGTACGAAAAAGACAAAAATAATCCCCAGGAGGAATAGCACGTAGAAAATCTTCACTGATATGGCCGTATTGGCCCGGAATACAAAAAACCGCATCTGCAACGCTCCGGGATGCCTTTCAATGAATTCAGCCCCCTTGCGAAAGAAGATCCAATAAAAACCAACGATCCATACCCCCAGAATGTAGCCAAAGAAGGTCTGCACGATAAACTGATCCGAGCGAATATTTACAAAATCAAAAACGCCTTCCGCCATCCCGCTCGTAATCCCCACACCCATGATGAGCCAGGGGATGATCATCACCATCAAATAACCTTGCATCAACTGCTGATAGCCCTTTGAAAGATCAGGGTTCTTCATTTTACCCCGAATACGCGTCCACATAAGGAATACGTTTAGGAAAGTGATTGCTATTCCCAGGACCCAGAAGTATTTTGGTATGAAGTCTGCCATTTGCTACGAGTAATTGGTGTTGGTTATCGCTCTTCTGTTACAACAACCTTGTTTGGGTTCGGTTCAAAAAGTTTGTCGGAGATCTCTTTTGGGTCGATCGACACGGCCTCGGCTATGGATATGAAATACGGGGCGATCTCTTGCTCATTCCGGAGGCTTATGGCCCCGGTCTCTTCAGCATAAAGATTCCTAAAGGACTCCTTGTATTCCTTGTACAAACTGGCATTCAATTTGTACTTCGGACTAAAATAATAGACTCCTTTGAACGATTCATAAATGGCTTTGCTCTGAGAGGCTTCGTACCGCATGGTCACCGATTCGCACAACTCTCCCATCACCTCGCGTTTTTCTGCTGCGTTCCGCTCAAACTGAAGCAGCTTTGCGGTTTCCGGACCAAATGGTGTTTTTATTATGGTATCCGATTTTTCATATTCCACCATCGAATAGCCTTTATCCAATCGAACCACGATCTTCATCCAACCGTTGAAGCCCTTGGCATTGTAGATCATAGAATAACGATCTTCCTTGACATAGGCCGTAAAAGCGGTCCCCATTTCCTGTTCCATGTATTCGACGGAGATATTCTCATTGAGCTGTTGGTAGCTTACATTGTATTGGATGACTCCCTCGAAGTATTCCTGGCCGTGCATGCCAGCACACAACATGAAGGCAATGGCAAAAGTGATCGTTCTCATCATAGACGAACAAAAGTATCAATTTTATCGAAACTGAGAATAAGTCGGACTTGCCGTCTCTATCCTAAGTTAAGGGATTATGAACTGCACTAGTTCAGCAAACATGAATGTTAAGGTTATGACAAATGCAAGTTATATTGTTTAATGTTTACCTATGTTTGTTAAACAAAACTATAATAACGCAACCATGAAGTCATTATTCCTTTCTGTTTCGGCCTTTGCGCTCTCCATTGCCA
Organism: Bacteroidota bacterium; assembly: GCA_039028655.1. GTDB lineage: Bacteria > Bacteroidota > Bacteroidia > Flavobacteriales > Flavobacteriaceae > Aureisphaera. The sequence continues at coordinate 2,607 of JBCCHR010000218.1, read as the reverse complement.
TTGCTATTTCTTTGTCCTTTCAATCTGCTCCACAGGAATTCCAGGGGCAGGCCTATTATTTTTCCAAGTCAAAAATGGAATTGGGAAGCTGGGGGGCTCGGATGAGCGAAGCTCAGAAAAAACAGGTCTACCAGCGACTAAAGAATCGTTTGGAGAAAACCTATGTACTCAGCTTTAACAAGGAAGCATCCACCTTCCAGGAAGAGGATCAGGTAGATGCCATGGCGGGTGCCACCGATACCTGGGGTGCCAATTTTACCCGTGGCGACCAATATAAGAACGTGAAGGACAATTTATTGGTGCAGAGTCAGGAGTTTTACGGAAAGAAATTTTTAGTGAAAGACCAACTACAGGAGATCGATTGGCAAATGGGTTCCGAATCCAAACAGATTGGAGAGTATATGTGCTTTAAGGCAACTGCTTCCATTCCTACCAGCGAGTTAACATGGTACGACTTCTCCTGGAGCGATCTACGTGCCAGAAATACCGAAAATGAATCGGGCGAACCCGAAATACCTATGACCGAAGTAGAAGCATGGTACACCTTACAGATCCCCGTTGGGCACGGTCCTGGCGAATATTGGGGCCTGCCAGGTTTGATCCTGGAAGTTAGCACCGAGACCACTACCATGCTATGCTCTCGCATTGTCCTTAATCCGAAGGAGACCATCACCATTGAGGCGAACACCAAAGGGAAGGAGATCACCAAAGCCGATTACCAAACCACCATCCGAAGCAAGATGCAGGAAATGATGGATAACCGTGGAAGAAGACGCAGTAACTAGACGTTAAAGTCGGTTACCGATCCTTACAAGTCTTTCATCACACTCATGAAACATCTTCTTACCGCTATTCTGATGTTGCTGGCGTTCAATACGTTCGCCCAGGTTCCTTTCAAAGGAGTCGTGAAGGACAGTCTGAACAATCCCCTGGAGCTTGCCAATGTGGTTGCCATGGACCAGGAGACGAATGCTCTGGAGACCTACGGGATCACTAACCAGAAAGGAGAATTCTCGCTTCAACTAAAAAAAAATAAAACCTATAAGATATCCATAAGTTATATCGGGAAACAAACTCTCGAAGAGTCGCTTACCACTACCGATCAGCCGGTTGACAAAGACTACACCTTATTGGCCAATAACACCCTTGACGAGGTGGAGATCGTCTACGAGATGCCGGTGTCCATCAAGGGAGATACGCTCACCTACAATGCCGATAGTTTCAATACCGGTACCGAACGAAAACTGGGCGATGTACTGCAAAATTTACCCGGGGTCGAGATCAACGAGGACGGCCAGGTGGAAGTGGAAGGCAAGGTGGTGAACAAACTTATGGTGAACGGCAAGGATTTCTTCGATGGCGATACCAAGCTGGCCACTAAGAACATTCCCTCCAATGCCGTGGACAAGGTACAGGTACTTCGCAACTATTCGGAGGTGGGACAACTGCGAAGCGTTCGAAACAATCAGGACAATGTGGCGCTTAATATCAAACTCAAGGAAGGCAAGGAGAACTTTTGGTTTGGCAGTGTGACCGCCGGTGGGGGAGCGGCTCCCGAAAACGAACTCTACCTCTTACAACCCAAATTGTTCTACTACAGCCCGAAATACAGCCTCAATTTCATTGGAGATCTCAACAACACCGGAGAAGTAGCCCTTACACGTCGCGACATTCGCGGTTTTGGTGGTGGTTTCCGAACGCCCAGCCGTAGCAGTGGCACCGACATCAACCTGGGCGACAACAGCCTGAACTTCCTCACTAGCCAGGGGAATGCGCTGGAAATTGAGAGTCAGTTAGCGACGGCCAACTTCAGCTATGCCGCCTCACCCAATCTCGATTTTAGCGGCTTTATGATCTTCAATAGCAGCAGGATCTTGTCGCGCGAGAAAAGCTTTGTACAATATACCGATCCGGCCTTGGGCATCCCGGACGAAAGTACCGAGCAGAACAGCCGGGAGCGATCGGACCAGGGCTTGGTGAAGCTCAGTGTTTCCTATCAACCCAATCCCAGCAACCAAATGGACTACGACGTGCTGGCGCGCTTGTCCAACGATACCCAGGACCAGCGATTGTTCTCGTCGGTAGTCGGGAACACCCTCCAGCGGGACGAGGTGATGCCCTTCAGCATTAATCAGAACTTGAATTATTACTACACGCTCAACGAGAATAACATCTTTGCCTTCGAGGCCCAGCACTTGATCAAGGACGAAGATCCTTTCTACAATGCCATCCTCGATAATGATCCGGAGGGAGAAGACGCCTTTGATACCACGGGAGTTGCCCTTGGATTGGATCCTACACTGTCCACCTATGATATTGGGCAGAATCGGCGTATTAAGTCGAATCAGCTGGACGCCAAATTGGATCACTATCTCATTCTCAATCAGCGTAGCAACTTGAATTTTACCTTTGGGACCATCCTGAGCAGGCAGGAATTCAATTCCAATATCTTCCAGTTTCTGGGCGATGGGACTGAGTTCATGCCCACGCCTACCATCAACAACGGACTGGCGATGAACGATACCGAGTACAATTTCCGGGATATCTATTTGGGAGCTCACTATCGGGCCAAGTTTGGGAAGTTTACCATCACGCCCGGGTTTTCGG
>JBCCHR010000217.1:0-5594 GCA_039028655.1 Bacteroidota bacterium | reverse complement strand
TGCGCTGGCAGCGTTGCACACGGTATCCGGTGGTGAGCCTGGGACCCCTCGAAGAAGCCAATACAAACCCACCATCGATTACAGATCAATTCTATCGATAGTTACGGAGGTAGAATTATCGTGGGAAGTCTTGACAAGACCGTGAGTATGTATCGCAACGAGGAAAAGGATTTCAGGTATCAACATTCTAAAAGCCTTATCGGGCATACGGCCAACGTCTTAAATGTTTCCTTCTATGACCAGGGTAATGTAGGTATCTCGTCTGGAGAAGACGGTAATATCCTCCTATGGAATCTTGAACCTATTGAAGCTGCATCTCAGGAAATTGAAGAATTTTATGGTGGAAGCCCTATCAGAATCAAATACAACTCCACTGACAAAAAGCTGTATGCCGGCATTTCGTTCAAAGAAAAAATAGGAGATAGCTCATTGACGGCCGACTATATGCTACGATTCAAGCAACCCTATGATTACCGCTCCAAGGAATTTGTAAAGACTTATGTGGATACTAAATCGAGAGATAATTCCCTCAATAGTTTTGATTTTCGAAATGGGACGGATATGATCGTTGGAGATGTTAAAGGGCGAAGTCTCGTGATCGCCTCTGAGGACACATCAAAAATCGAAGTATACGCTAAAGTACCATGGGGAGAAATCGTTGATATAAAAGCCCGGGATCAACGATTGGTGGTCGCTCTGGAAAACAGGCTTTTGTACTTTAGTGACATCAACGATCCGGCCTCTATGAAGCCGTCTATGGATTTCAGGTTATCGCGTTTCACTTCAATAGATATACACCCGGAAAAAGACCTTGTGATGGCTGGCGGCAGAGACGGTAATCTATATTTTTGGGATGTAACCAGGGACACCGTTTTGCCCCCACGTGCCGAACACAAAGACCGAGTCTTGGACGTGAGTTTTTCAAATGAAGGTAAATTCATCGTGTCTTGTTCTGCCGACGATACCGTTGTCATTTTGCAACAACCTACCGAAGGAGATACCTATCAATGGTTAACTACCATAACGGAGCATACGAGTGATGTGAACGATGTCGAGATCAGTGATAGCGGTTTAGTAGCATCAGCAGGAATGGGCGCTGATCGCCGAGTCTTATTGCACCAGATTACCGTCAATGAACTGGGTAACGGGGTGGTAACACCGCTCACGAGTCTTATCCGACATGATTGGGGCATCCGCGGTGTAGCCATCAACGACGATGACGACTTGATTTACACGGTCGACGGTCAAGGGATCTTAAAAGTTTGGAAATACAAAGAGTTCGAATCGATCATTGAGGATCGTACTGCGCATTTGAAGTTAAATACCGATGCCAATAACTAATTTAAGGGTTTTTTCTGAGTAATAATTGGATGAAAATCCCCGGTATTGGGTAGGTGTTTTTTCAAAGTTGAAGACGATATTTATTGTATATTTAAATCTCCCCTTTATGTAATGGCCGTTTAGTATTAATCCAATGGCTGTGAATTCCCCAACAACGTTTTGTTGTATTGAGTTGAATATAATAACGAATTGAGCATGGAACCATTAAAAAAACTAGTCGTTCGAGGAACGCAAGAGAAGAACGAGGATGGTGTGATCACCTATTATATTGCCAGTAGCAACCGAGATTCTTCGGAAAAGCACGTGATTGATCTGGAGAAGCAGGATCCGGTGGTGGAGGTCACCCTGGATGACGGAACCGTCTGGATGGTGGATTCCACAAGCATGCATGAAGTTTTTTCCGAAGTCGACCCGGCTGTTCCATCCGATCTGAACCGTGGAGGTGATCCCACCGAGTTTGAAATTCCATCCACTATTTCTGCGCCCTCCGGCGGCGACCGGAGTATCATTGGCAAGATCGCGGTCAAATTGCTCAAAGTGTTCGCCAAAAAAGGGGTGGAACACGGTATTGGTAAACTCGCCAGAAAATTTGAAGACAGTGCCTTATTGAATAATATTCCGGACGACAGCCCACTCTGGGATAAGCTCGACAAGGACGAATTCCTTGATCACGGTGCGGCCGTCTTTCGAGTGAATGAAGACTTCGAATACGATCTGTTTACCGACAAGCGGGCTAGCAAACCGTATTTCCTGTTCATACATGGAACCAATTCAGACACCTTTGGCGCCTTCGAAGACCTGAAGAACACAGATGCCTGGAGTGCCATTCATAAAAAATATGGAAGAAATGTGATCGCCTTCCAGCACAGGACCCTCACCGAGAGTCCGCTTACCAACGTAGCTAAGCTCGTTGAAATGTTGCCAGACAAGGCCGAGCTCCACATGATCACCCACTCCAGAGGAGGTTTGGTGGGTGATATTCTCAATCGCTACAGCAGCTCGTCCGATGAAGATAAGAAAGTAGTTGGTTTCAACGACCAGCACCTGGCCTTACTGGAAGAAGAAGGCGACGACAACGACGAAGTGACCAATCGCGCCGATGATATTGCCAACATCAAGCACCTCAACAAGGTGTTCGAAAAGAAAGAGATCAATGTCACCAAATATATTCGGGTAGCTTGTCCGGGAGCGGGGACTAAGTTGGCTTCCAAACGGTTGGACGTGGTTTTAAATGTCTTCGGAAACCTGATTGGTGCTACCACTGTGGGTTCAGTCTTCAAAGAGTTACTAAGCGTCGCCGTGCAAACGAAAGACAACGTGGACGTACTCCCGGGCTTGGAATCGATGAATCCGGACTCCCCTTTTCTCAAGGTACTGAACGATCCATCGGATCATTTGGCGATCGATGGATCGCCACTAGCCGTGGTATCCGGAAACAGCCAGGTGAGTCTTACTGGGCGCGGACTATTGGTTATCCTTGGAAAACTGTTCTTCTGGCAACGCAACGACCTTGTTGTGAATACCGACTCCATGTACCTCGGAGCGAAACGGGACGGAGACATCCAGTACTTCTTCGATGAGGGCAATGAGGTGAACCACGTCAAGTACTTCGAGAACAACCAAACGGTCAAGGCCATCCACCTTGCGATCCTCACCGAAATTGGCAAGCCCATCCCAGGATTCAACGCAATCAAACAATACGAAGTTCCAGCCAGTGATCGTGCGCTACTGGAGCATGGAGAGCTCTATCCGCCAAACACCCCGCCAAGCGGCGACAAACCTATCGCCATTATTTTGCCTGGTATCATGGGATCCAACCTGGAAAAAGAAGATAGAGAATTATGGCTTCACTACGGCCGAATACTCAAAGGCGGGTTGACCGATCTTGCATATGCGCCCAGCAATAAAATAGAGGCGCGATCGGTAGTGAAGACCTCTTACAACAAACTATTCGAACATCTTTCGGCACAATATGATGTGACGGTATTTCCGTTTGACTGGAGAAAACCATTGACCGAGTCGGCAGACGAGCTCAACGCCAAGATCGCAGACCTGCTTAACAATTACCAACAACCCATCAAACTCATCGGGCACTCCATGGGTGGTGTATTAGTACGTGATTTTATTCTGAAACACCCTGCCACCTGGCAAGAATTGAACAAGCGTAAAGGTTTCCGGCTACTGTTCCTGGGATCTCCCCTTGGTGGCTCCCACCGAATCCTTACTGTGTTATTTGGAGAAGATGCCATCATTAAGAAACTCAGCAAATTGGATCTCTTCCACTCGAAGCGACGACTACTGGAAATGTTCTCTAAATTTCCAGGTATACTTGGCTTACTACCTTTAACCACAGGAGAAGGTGAGGACTATGCAAAACCCGAAACCTGGGAGGCTATGTTGGATGTATTTGGTAAAAAGAGATGGCCGTTGCCTTCTACCAAGGACTTGGACAACTTCAGAAAATACCGGGATAATGTGCTAAAAAAGAGAGACGATATCGATTACTCCAACATGGTGTATATCGCAGGGAAGGATAAAATGACCCCAAAAGGGTATTATCTGGACACGAATCCGAAAGAGCATCTGTATTTCCTTTATACAGCGGAAGGAGATCAAAGCGTGACCTGGGAGCTTGGTATTCCGAAGCAACTCAAAGAAAAGGATGCAGTCTACTATACCCGGGTTTCTCACGGAGCGCTGGCCAATGAGCCGGACATTTTCAAAGGAATCGATGAGATCCTTGAAAAAGGGGAGACCGACCTGCTTCGAAAGACGCCTCCTATCGCTGTGGGAGAAAGAGGAATTAGAGGTGAAATACGAACTTTCAGAACCGAGCCGGATGAGGATTTCGACATTTCCTCCAACGGGCTGCGCAACACACTATTTGGTGATTCCAACTTCTCGAAGGTTGAAGTTACCCGAGCCCCATTGAGCGTAACAGTGAGTCGAGGCGACTTGCGCTATGCGGCCTACCCGCTGCTGGCCGGGCATTTTATCAACGATGCAGTGCTCTATGCAGAAGCCGCTATTGATGGGTACCTGGATGGAAAACTGAGTCACAAACATGAATTGGGGCTTTATCCCGGTGAGATTGGGACCAATGCGTTGTTCAAGCCTATCAAAGCCAACGATTTCAACGGTGCCATTATCGTGGGAATGGGAGAACCGGACAATCTCACCTCGGTGGAACTGGCCAAATCGGTAGAGCAAGCCGTCCTTAACTATATCTTAAGTCTGAAAGACAAGGAGAAACAACAAAAGGAAATCGGACTCTCGGCACTTGTGATGGCCTGTGGCTACGGAGGCTTGTCGGTAGAGACATCCATCAAGGCCATTGTTGGAGGAATCAATGGAGCTAACAATAAAATAAGCGCCATAGATGACGCCAATTATCCTATTATCGGAAAGCTGGAATTTGTAGAACGCTATGCCAACCGCGCACTCAATTGCATGTACGTACTCAAGGATATTATAAGAAGTGAGAACAAAACTTATCAAACCGAAATAAAGACCTATAATATTGTCCTTGGGGACAAGAAGATCAAAGACCTGTACGGGCTTCAAAAGAGAATACCGCTCGACAGCCAAAGCAGCTGGTGGAATCGAATATCGGTGAAGTACATCGAAGGTCGAACCTATACCGAGAACGGCAAGGATATCGAAGAAATGGACCGAATGATATTTAATGCCTCCACCAGGGACTCACGAGTAGAAGAAAATGAATTGTATACCAGTACTCCTTTGATCGATCAGTTTATTGATGAGATATCGATCAGAAACCGATGGTCCCAGGACACCGCCAAAGCCTTGTTTGAACTGCTGATACCAAATCCGCAGAAAGAGAGACTAAAGAAAAAAGGTCACATTTCCTGGATACTGGATGAAAAGTCTGCCTCCTATCCGTGGGAGTTGTTGCAAGACAACAGTGTGGATGCAAAACCACTGTGCATCAACGCTGGAATGATAAGGCAATTGCGTACAACCGACTACCGACAAACCATAAAAAGAGCACCTCAGCGAAGAGCACTCATCGTAGCCGATCCCGAGTTGAATGGATATGTGAACCAACTCCCGGGAGCGAAAAAAGAAGGGTTTAGCGTAGAGGAATCCCTTGGGAAGTTCAATTATCCCGCCACTACCCTCATTGGGCGTGACGCCGCTACCATCACCAAGAATTTCTTCAGCAAGGACTACTCCATCATTCACCTTGCCGGTCATGGGGAGTACAACCCGCACAATCCGCAGAAATCGGG
>JBCCHR010000216.1:0-5627 GCA_039028655.1 Bacteroidota bacterium | reverse complement strand
TACAGTGTATTTGATCGACAATTATACCAATACGGTGACCAATTTGAGTGAGGGGGATTATACCTTCAGCAGTAACAAAGGCACCTTCCACAATAGATTCATCCTTCAGTTCGAAGGAGAGAATGTGTTGGGTAGCAACGATAATGCTTTAGAATCAATTGCGATGGCTCCTAACCCTACCACGGGTAGGTTTACCATAATTTCACCCAACGTTCCTGTCGATCGCGTCGAAGTACTCGATCTGAGAGGCCGACTGATCGATCAAACCGAGTTTGATGGTGTTTCTGCGGCTTCGCTGGATATTTCGGCCATGGATTCGGCCGTATATTTCGTTCGGATCACTACTGAAGAGGGAGTGCTCACCAGGCGAATACTCAAACGATAGACAAATCGAAAGATAAACGAGCCGCTCTGGAGACAGGGCGGCTTTTTTCAGCAGAAAAAAGAATCCACAATTTGGCAAACGGGCGTCAAGTTAACGTCATGCGCACAGGTGATCCATACGTTTGAGCGAATTTTTTATTCTTTGGTCGGAATTCGCTCGTATTTTGGCCATTAGATTTTATCTCCTACCTGAAAATAGTTATCTTGAGTAGTCGATTGATTTCGATCGAGAAATAACACCTGTCGAACAGATAATTCCCCACCCAAAAAGTAATACTTATGGCACGTTCAATCCAACCATCCGTCTACAGCATTCTACGTACTGCGCTTTTCGTTTTTTTGATCTTTGGTTTTTATGCTGAAGGGAACGCCCAACGTAACCAGGTCCAACGACCTGAAGTAATCACCGAAACCAGCGCTGTGCGCTATGTGCCCTCTCTGGCTTCTCGTAGCGAACTCATCCCGTTTCAGGATGTCGTGCAAGAGGCGCGGGATGGCCGTTCTAATCTCAATATTCCCTGTCCCGAAGTAGGGTCAACAGGAGATGATGCACTGGCTATGAATCCACATCCTGCCACGCAATCCATCCCGGGAAGGGCTCCCAGTCTGGTCTTTGATGCCTATTCGTCGGGTTCGCAACCCACTGATCCCGCAGGTGCTGTTGGTCCTAATCACTACCTCGCGGTTTTTAATACCGGTTTTATCATATTCGACAAGTCCGGAACGGATCTCACAGGGCAATTGGCGGTTACCAACATATTTTCGAGTGGTGGTTGTTGCGACCTAACTGCTTCCTACGACAAGGCTGCCGATCGCTGGGTCCTCAGTTATCTGTTCGTGGGTGCTGGGGCCGAAATTGCCGTATCCGATGGTCCCAATCCGGTGACTGCGGGTTGGTATGTGTACAGCATACCGGCCATTGCCGACTACCAAAAACTTTCTGTTTGGAGTGATGGTTACTATTTAACCGAGAACACTACAGGCACCAATCGTGTATGGGCCATGGAACGGGACGAGATGTTGCTGGGGAACAGTGCCCAGGTGATCGGGTTTCCGCTTCCCGGAATTGTGACCAGTGGTTTTTATGCACCTCAGGCCCTCAACGTTACCAACGATGACATGCCTGCAGCTGGAAATCTTCCCATTGTGTACCTTCAGGACGATGCCTGGGGGGTTGCACAAGACCACATTAAACTATGGCTAGTGAACGTCGATTGGGTCACGCCCGGAAATTCTACCATTTCGGCCACTCCACAAGAGATCATTACGACGCCTTTCATTTCGGTATTCGATGGTGGAAGCTTTACCAACCTTACCCAACCCGGAGGGGGAACCAATATCGATGCCCTGCAGGCAACGATCATGAACCAAGCGCAATTCAGGCGATTTGGTACGCACAACTCGGCTGTATTTAACTTCGTGGTGGATACCGACGGTGGTGCCGGAGAACTTGCAGGAGTACGTTGGCAGGAATTTCGACAAAGTGGCGATGGGCAGCCTTGGTCGCTCTACCAGCAAGGCACCTACAATGCGGCCGACGGGAAACACGCCTGGAATGCGAGCCTGATGATGGACGACCTTGGTAATATTGGGATGGGTTATACCGGCATGTCCGGGCCAACCACCCCGAGCACCGTGCGCGTGAGTTCCTACTATACAGGAAGATTGGCCACCGATCCATTAGGAACCATGACGATCGCTGAAGAGCTGATCGCCGCCGGAACCGCCAACATTCCTGGAACACGATATGGGGATTATAGCAAGATTGATATCGATCCTAATGACGACCAGACCTTTTGGTTTATCAACGAATACAACAATGGAGGACGTGGAGGTGTAGTTGGTGTATTCAATATTGCCCAACTTTCCTTGCCATTCATTGGTTTCTCAAGCACGAGTGATACGGTAACAGAAGATGCCGACCTCTGTTTTTCAGACTTTACGGTCCCATTAACCATTCCCGTGGCACCATCGGCCGATGCCGACGTCAATTTTGTGATCTCCGGTGCCAGCACGACTTCGACAGGCTTAGACTTTGACCTGCTCACGCCAAGTGTGACCTTTCCAAGCGGTTCGACCACATCGCAAGACATGGTGGTCCGGGTATATCACGATGGATTGGAGGAAGTAGACGAAACACTTGAGATCAGCTTTACGGTAAATCCAAACGGGGGTAATGCCATGGTTAATACAAATGCCAATACCTTTACCCTCACCGTCCAAAGTACCGATGTTGCGCCCGTCGCGTTTCAGAATGCCACGCTCTTTTCGGATGGCTTTGAGACCTATTCTGATTTTACCATTGCCAATATCGGAGGATGGACCATGTTCGACGGAGATGGGGATCAAACCTATGGCTCTGTAGCCTATGACTTTCCAAACGAGAACTACACCGGAACTTTTATTGTCTTTAATCCAAGCCAGACCACACCGGCGGCAACAGGCACCGATTGGGATGTCCGAACCGGGGACAAGGGATATTACTGCTTTAGCGAATCGATTGCTCCTTTTGGAAACGACGATTACATTTTTACCCCGCAGATCGACCTGGACGGCACCAACAGTGAACTGCGATTTTGGGCGAGGAGTTTGACCGCCAATTTCGGCTTGGAACGATTCCAGGTTGGTGTTTCCACGACAAACACCAATCCGGGTAGCTTTACTTTTATCTCGACACCTCCTTATGTAGAGCCTCCAACGGCCTGGACCGAATACATTTACGACCTTTCTGCCTACGATGGGCAATCAATATATATCACAATCCGTGTGGTTTCTTCGGATGCATTTGTCTTCATGCTCGATGACGTATCGGTAACAGCTGATGTGACCGTGGATGTACAAACGGCAGTGAATTCGGCCACAAGGGATCAAATTCAAATTAGCGGCCCGGGAACGGTTTACACACGTGATGATGCTTCGGGTGATGTGATGCTTGATATCACCAATAACACCAGTTTTGACTACGACTGTGTGGACATTTTTGTATCCAGGGCCGGTACGGGAGCTCAAGGATACAATGGCAGTACGGGTGCCAATCGGGTGACCGATAAGACCTTTGATATCGCGCCGGTTGCGATGACCAATACAGGTAATGTCGATATAACTTTTTATTTTACTGAAGCCGAAGTGGCCGGTTGGGAAGCGCAAACAGGTGCGAGCAGAAACAACATGGTAGCGGCGCGAGGAACGGCAACCACCGTAACCGAAACAACTGCGCTTACCATAGGTGCTTTTGGCTCGGATGTTACCTTTACAGGAAACTTCAGTGGTTTGGATGGTACCTACTACTTCGGATTACCACCGGCATTTGCCACGCCTTGTCTGGCTAGCGCCAAACTTTGGGACGGTAGCAACTGGAGTGGCGGGACCCCGCCAACAGCATCCAATCCGGTTACGATTAACGGACTCTACGATACCGCGGTACATGGAAGTATTGATGGTTGTACCCTCCAGGTGAGTGGTAGCAACCAGTTGATCATCCGTGGAGGAGACTATGTACAAGTGAGTGGTGATATCACCGTCGATGGTACCCTCACCATCGAACACGAAGGAAGTATTGTACAAACCGATGCCAATCCACAAGTAATTAATAATGGTACGATCAACGTTCTGCAATCCACACCCAATCTGGCTAGCCGGGATTTCATGATACTGGGCAGCCCTATGACGGGTGAGACTCGTAGCAGCGTTTGGGGAAGTGCCTTCCTGGTGTTGGATCATAACACGCCTAATTTTGTACCCCATCCCGATGTGGAGACGCAGTTCCCGGGCGCCGAGAATTTTGCCGACGATAACAATGATTTTTGGCAGATCTACGGTCCCGCCGGCACCATCGATGCTGCCGAAGGTTATCTGGTACGGCCACAGGCCGGATACGGACAGCCAGGTGGCGTGTTCAACTATACCTATGACGATGGAACCCTTCACACTGGTAACATCACTTTCGATGTGCTGTACAATACACCTGGTCCTACGGATGCCGATAACAAGAATGCGAGTCCGAATGCACTTGCCAATCCATATGCATCGGCCATTTTTGCAGACGACTTTATCAATGCCAATAGCATGATCGATGAAGTATTTTTCTGGGAACACCTTACACCACCGAGTCCGAACTTACCGGGAGCCGGATCCATGAATTTCTCGATGGAAGATATTTCCATGTACAACTTATCCGGTGGGGTAGGTGCCGGTAATCCGGAGGTGATCGCAACCCGACCCAACGGTTACATTGCTACCGGACAGGGGTTTGGAATTAAAGCCACTGCCGCAGGTCAGGCCGTTTTCCGTAACTCTATGAGACGAACTACCAACAACAACACCTTGCGCAACCAGAATGACAAGGACCGATTGTGGGTATCGATTATCAATGCCGAATACGAAATGGGAGGTGCTACCCTCATTGCCTTTAATGAAAATGCAACGCCGGGAGTAGACTCCGGTTACGATTCTCGGCGCTTGGCCACCGTGGTTTCCCTTTATAGTCATTTACCGGATGGTAGCGGGCAATTGGGTATCCAAACAAGGGAGGCATTTGAGTCGGGTATGGAAGTGCCACTTGGATTCTCCACTCAATTAGACGCGAATTTGGAGTACAAGATCTCGCTTCCGACGATCGAAGGTGAAAACCTGAACGACGCGACGGTTTATTTGATAGACACTTTTACAGGTACTACGACCAATCTCACCGAGGAGGCCTATGCTTTCAGCAGTACAAAAGGAACCTTTCATGGCCGATTTGTACTCCAGTTTGAGGGAGAGGGTGTGCTTGGCACCAACGATACTACCGTTGATGCTATTGTCCTCGCGCCCAATCCTACCTCCGGGGATCTTCATATTCGATCGACCAATTCACCGCTGGCGCAAATCATCATCTATGATGCACTTGGCAGACGAGTGGATATGCAATCCTTTAGCGGTGTGCATAACCTTACGCTGGACATGAGTACCTACGAATCCGCTCTTTATTTCGTGGAGTTGCGTACCGAGGATGGACATACGTTCACCAGGCGCGTGCTCAGGAAATAACGGCCATACCTTAGTTACTATTGAAAACCCACTGTTTCAGTGGGATTTTTCTTACTTTTTTATTGAATCAACAGAGAATTATACCGTTAAAATGTTGGAAAATATCGATAAAATGCTATTTTTGGAACATAAACGAAAGAATTGCTATAAAGTAACCATCAGAACCTGAGTACTATGGACAAGAAATACCCCCAAAGCTCCGTGGTAATGACAGC
>JBCCHR010000215.1:0-5643 GCA_039028655.1 Bacteroidota bacterium | reverse complement strand
CGTGGATAGATCGAAGCCGTTCCAACATCTTGTCCAGCTCCAATTCATGAGCACGTAACGCCTTCCATCGCTCTTTCAGGCGCTCCCGATAGTTCCAGGGGTTTTCAGCGAACAAACGATCGAACAACCCATTGGTGAGAATATCATTGGTCGTGGAGATTCGTTTGCCGTCCTGGATCGTTCCCAACACACCGTCCAGATCCCAGGGAATCAGGTAGAACGGACTCTCAACATCCCTGCGTGCGAGGAAGTAGTTTTTTCCCATATTGTCCGTCGCGCGTAACAAGTTGATGAAAATAAAATAATCGATCGCATTGTCCAGATCCAATTCCTTGTTAACGGTTGCCGCAAAGCTTTTCTCGTTGCCATTCACCACCAGGTCCACGAATTTGTACAATTCCTCCCAATGCGATTCGAAATTCTCATAGGGATAGTCCATTTCAAAACCACTCCAGATAGGTAGGGCATTGCTAAAAGTCTCCGCCTTTCGAAAATTGGTGCCATCGGCATAGCTGCCGGCCTTGTAGATCAATCCACGTACGGTATCGCCCTGCATTTTCTTAACCTTCAGTAGCTTGCGATCCACTTGTTCCGAGAGTAAATAAATTCCCTGGTACGCGTCGTTCAGATATACTTCAACAAAATCGGCTTTAATACCGGCCTGACCATTACGAGTGCCCGCCGTGTCCCTTGAGGCCACCATTTCCGACCACAATTGATTGCTGAAATAGGAACGCAATTTCAGTGGCTCATTGTAAACGCTGTTCAGGATCCAGTCATCATCGCTTCGCATACTGCCCAATTGTAGGTCTTTTGAAGTTTCGGAAGTACTATCTACTCTTATTTCCAGATCATAGGACTTCTTCGGGTAACGAAGCGAACTGTTTCCACGTAACTCGATGGCGATCCATTCTTCGTACGAAATGGTATCTTTTACGTACGAAAAACGCGCTTCCACCTTTGGCTCATTCGGTATGGAGTCGAAACTGGTGATTCGTATTTCGGGAAAGACCTCTTGCGGCTCAGAGCTTTCAGGCTGCCCATTATCCAAAACAGGCGATTCCTGCGCCATTCCAATGATCGCAGTGCCCAAAACCAGATATAACAGCAATAGTTTATTCATCTAAAACAAAAACGGTCAAAGGTAAACAGATTCTCTGCCAAAACGCAGCCATTGCAGGTTAAAATTGAACTATATTTAATCAAAACTTCTAAATCAACCACTGCAAAATGAGTTGGATAAAAACCATAGACTACCCGCAGGCCGAGGGCGCCCTAAAGTGTACCTACGATCGGGTAAAGGGACCTAATAATAATGTGGACAACGTACTGCTTATACACAGCCTTCGCCCTCATACGCTCACCGGACATATGACCCTATACAAAAGTGTGTTGCACAACTCCAATAACACCCTGCCCAAGTGGTACCTGGAAGCCATTGGCGTGTTTGTGAGCTTTCTTAACCAATGCGACTATTGCGTGCAACATCATTTGGCTGGCTTCACAAGACTTGTGGATGATAAAGAAAAAGCCAATTCGTTTATGGAGTACGTCCGTAACGATGCTTTGGACTCGTATTTTGATGCTCGTTTTTTATGCGGAATCCAATACGCCAGACAGCTAACATTGCACCACCATACCATCGTTGCGCAAGAAATTCAAAAGCTCAGGGACTGCGGTTTTACCGATGGCGAGATCCTGGAGATCAATCAGGTGACTAGTTATTTTAACTATGTGAACCGCATGGTAGTTGGCCTTGGAGTTAACACCGAAGGCGATCTCATCGGACTCTCACCCAATGATAGTGACGACCCATCGAATTGGAGTCATTCGTAATGGTGATTGGTGAGTCGTGATTTGTGAATTGCGCTCCGCCCTTTCTCCAACCACCGAAGCTTTTCGGCCTCCGTAGCCTTGCTACTTTGGCGAAAGCGGCAAGCGAAGGTGGACCGACTTCCGACTTCTGACTTCCGACTTCGCGCTCCGTGCTCCGTGCTTCGAATTCCTGCCTGAACATATCGTGCGGTATGGCCTGGTTACGATCTCCGATTTCCCAACATACATCCCCCTTACTCCCCCTTCAAAGGGGGAATTCCTCAGGCTTCCCTTCTAGTCTAATTGCCTAAAACTAACTACCGACTTCCGACTTCGGACTTCGGACTTCACGCTTCGCGCTCCGTGCTCCGTGCTTCGAGCTGCACTCTAATACCACCGTTTCTTGTTCTTTTTCGAAGCGGCCGATTTTCGTCCTTTTTTATGTTTGCTGCCCTTTTTCTTATGCACTTGCGGCTGAGCATCTTTGGCTTGAGGATAGGGATGCTCCTCGATCACTGGGATGGCACCTCGAATTAATTTCTGGATGGCTTTCACGTTGGATCGTTCTTCCGCTGCGCAAAACGTGTGGGCGATGCCTTCTTCACCGGCGCGACCCGTACGGCCAATGCGATGCACATACGTCTCCGGTTGGCCGGGGACATCAAAGTTGAGCACATTGTCGAGTCTTTCGATATCGATCCCACGCGAGGCAACGTCCGTAGCGATCAGGACCTGAACTGCACCATTCCTAAATCGATTCAATGCACGCTGACGCTCACTCTGCGATTTGTCGCCATGGAGGCTGTCGACCAGAAATCCGTTTTTTAATAGGCTTTGCTCCAATTTGGCCACCTGGTTTTTGGTTCTTCGGAAGATAAGCAGGTTACCGCGGATGGTATTCCGCAGTAAATGAAGGCACAATTCTATCTTGTCCGATTTTGAAACATAATACAATCCTTGTTTTACATTTCCGGCCACCGCCGATGTCGGAGTCACATCAATTCGCTCCGGATCGCGCAGGATGGATCGTGCCAACTGGACCACCTTGGTAGGCATCGTTGCCGAAAACAGCAAGGTTTGCTTTTCCTCCGGACACAGGCGTGCGATCTTCTGGACGTCGTCGATAAAGCCCATGTCCAGCATGAGATCGGCTTCGTCGATCACAAAGTACTCCACATAGTCGAGGTTCAGCTGGTCTTGTTTGTGAAGGTCCAGCAACCTCCCTGGGGTGGCGGTGATGATATCCACTCCCTTTTTCAATCGCGCCAATTGCGGCTCAATGGAAGTGCCCCCAAAGAGCACACCACTGTTAAGTTTGGTGTACATGGCGTAGGACTGGATGCTGTCGTGGATCTGAACGGCCAATTCCCGGGTGGGGCTAACGATCAGGCCTCGTATCTTTTTTTGTTTTTTCTGAAGCGCTTTCGCCTCCAACAACCGTTGTATAAGTGGTAGCGCAAAGGCCGCCGTCTTTCCGGTACCTGTTTCTGCGGAAGCGATGAGGTCGTTCCCTGCCAAAGCCATGGGGATGGTAGCCACCTGGATAGGCGTAGCCTCCCTGTAGTTCATTTCGGCAACGGCCTTTTGGATAAGCGCGTGAAGGGGAAGTTCTTTAAATTGCATCCATGAGGTGAATAGTATTGTGCCAAAGGTATTGCATTTTAACTAAGCATCAACTTCAATGCTAAATACTATACATAGCGCGCAATTTGACAGCTGCGAAAAGCCTGGCTCAAGTTGCTTTAGTAGATTGCCTGTTAATTACCCTTGGGAATTTCTTTAGGTTGAGGCTTTCTTACTCCACCTTCTACCGATTTTCCTTGTACATGCGGAGTAGTAACGGGCTTTTTCGTTGTCTTGTTGATATGCGCTTTACCGGGAGTTCCATCTGGATTGCCACCATCAAATCTCTTTCTCGGATCAAAATTCCCATTCCTGCCTTTATTGTAAGTCTCATACTTATATACCTGGTTGTTGTTATTTCGCTTAAATACAGTGTGATCCCCTACGGCCTCCTTAACGGGATTGAGTTTATTTTTTGTACGCGAATTGTTTGGGGCGACGGTCTTGGAATTTCTGGAAACCAGTTGATTAGATGAACCATTTCCATTGGATAAAGAGGAGTTTCTAACGGGCAAATTGGACGTGCCATTACCAGACGTTGTGTTGGTGTTCCAGTTATCGACCATCTTCGTTGAGCCTGTAGAGTTTGCTGATGGTTTCGTAATTGTTTTTGTTTTCGATGAGTTTGTACTCAACTTTCCGCTGGAACTACTTTTGTTAAACGTTGGAGTTAATCCGCTGTTCTTAATTCCTTTAGTGACTTGTGCATTCAAATTAGTAACCACTAACATACAAATGAGCAACGAACCTATAGCAGGATTGCCGAATCTTTCAAAAATCTTTTTCATGAGTAACAAGTTTAATATTTTCTTATAATATCTGCAGAGGCAAAGGCCAACCCAAATAGCATACCATCCCGTCCATTGATGATCATTTCTTCAATAAACTGGGTTTCGGTAGCTGAGGGTGACCTATTTCCTATCGTCCATAATACATTTTCTGCGCCCTCCAAAAGCGAAGCTGACATGATTCGGGAAAGAGAGCGATTGATTCCCGATTTCACAAGTGTCTTTTTCAAGGCCTTCTGAAAAACCAGTCGCCCGGGAGAGATAATAGTGCCTCCAAAGTTACCGCGTAAATAAGCCCCGGAATAAAACTGCTTCAATCTAATTTTCTTTTGTAAATATCTCCATCCTTCCCATTCATTTTGACCAACCAGAATTTTGTACATTTCATCGTCAAAGCCCCAGGTAATAGCATCTCGTGCACCTGCCCAAAAGGCACTTGAACTTTCATCTTTTGGCCAGCCAGTGTAGCTCCTGTTGAATCGATAGGTTGTTTGACCCGAGATTTTCTGATCACCTCGAATTGCTGTGAAAGCTATTGGCTTCGCAATACCACCTGATAAACTGGTAGCATGTTTGTACAGAGGAACTCGAAGATCGTGTATTCCAAATACATTCTGACCGTCAAATGAAGTAATAATGTCTCCTACCTGGAAAGGAGTACGATTTCCAAAAATGTCCTTTTCGTAGTGATCCTTGACAACAACTCCTAAATTAGAGAATCCGTTATAGTCTGTCAGAGTAAGCCCCAAGACTACCGGTGAATCTAAAATGTAGACATCAAATAATTCATCATCTTCCAACTTGTTTTCGAGCGAACGATGCAGTTCTTTGGCCTTTGACAAGCTTACCTGATGAAACTCCTCGGGGTTTTCAATGTACTCGTGGTCAAATATCGATGGAAAGTCAAGATCATAAAAGGTATAGCTCCCTAAATGAATGTCGCCAGAAACATTTTCAGCATAGATACCATCAACAAATGCTACAGTAATAGTTTCGAGGGGGTCCTCTTCTTCACTTGTCGCTAAGGTTCGGTAATCGAACACCTCAGTTTCATGAATAGGTTTGAAAATTTTGGCTTCCTCAAATTGTGGTTGAAAATATTTAACAGAAATATATTCCTCGGCATCTTCAAAAATGTTGAGGATCAAGTCCTGTTCTTTTGCGGATGATTTAGCGAAAACATCTAAATGGGGCTTTATTCCACGAAATTGCCTGGAAATTTCCAGTTGGTCTCCCGCATCGATATGATACCAACCTTCGGTAGCGGACGAGTCTCTTGAGAATTGATAATTAATTGCGACGGCCAATTTGTAGGGAGCAGACACCTCAAAACTTTTGATGACGTTCACTACTGGTATCATTGCATTTAGCGTTACGTTCGCAAAGGAAATTGACGCAATTATCTAACCTAAATGCG
>JBCCHR010000214.1:0-5644 GCA_039028655.1 Bacteroidota bacterium | reverse complement strand
TAGACGTCCTTCCTGTAAAAAGATAAGTTCATCCGCAATATCAATGGCATCATGTAAGTCATGGGTAATGAAGATCATGGTGATATTGACTGATTTGACAATACGACGAATTTCCTGACGTAATGAAGACTTAAGGTGGTTATCCAAATTACTAAATGGTTCATCTAAGATGAACAATTGAGGTTTTGGCGCTAATGCTCGAGCGATTGCTACTCGTTGTTGTTGTCCACCCGACAATTGATGCGGGTATCTGCTGCTGTAATCCTTGAGACCTACCAGCGTAAGTACCTCGCTGACGCGATCATGGAGGTTGTTTTTGCCTTCCAGACCGTAACCAACATTTTTTGCCACGTTTAGGTGAGGGAACAAGGCGTAGTCCTGGAATACCAAGCCAATTTTTCGTTTTTCCGGCGGTACAAATCTGACCTGGTCGACCAGGACCTGTTCGCCCATCACAATACTGCCTGAATCCGGTGTTTCCAAACCTGCGATCAACCGGGCAAGGGTGGATTTACCAGATCCACTTTTGCCAACGATGGCAGTAATACTACCCTTTGCTATTTCCATATGAATGGCGTTGACAACTGGCGAGGGATTGCCCGGATATTTTTTTGATAGATTGATAAGATGCAAGTGTTCCAACTATTCGATGTTTTGTTGTTCCGATATATGATTGTTCTTGGTAGGTGGTTGTTGACCAGATATCATAAAATAATTTAAGAAAATAATTGGAATCACTCCAATAAGAATAATCATTAATGACGGCAGAGCCGCTTCCATGACTAGTTCGTCACTAGCGTATTCGTAGGCTTTCACTGCCAGAGTGTTGAAGTCGTACGGCTTGAGTATAAGTGTTAGAGGAAGCTCTTTCATTGTGTCAATGAACACCAGGATAAAGGCACCGATCAGTGCGGGTTTGAGTAAGGGAATGTCGATCCTGCGGAGTGTGAAGAAATGTTTCTTACCTAACATCCTGGATGCCTCGTTGAGTCGAATACCGATCTTTTCGTTGTTTGAATTGATTGGTTGGAATCCCACCGCGAGAAACCTGATAACATAGGCGTAGACCAATAGTATCATCGTTCCATTTAGGACAAAACCAATCTTGGTTCCGAAGAAATACTCCACTGTTTCGATGATCCAGTTGTCCAGCTTTAGACTTGGGATCATCACTCCTATAGCCAGGACAGCACCAGGTATGGCATAGCCCAGGGTTGTAACTTGAGCACTACGTTTTAGGATTCTCAACCTATTCCATTTTGGGAAATAGATCATCAATAGGGCGACGAGAACCGTGAGCAACGCACCCACGGCAGCGATCAACAAACTCTGCATTCCGTTGAGAAACAATTGGTCCGAGGCGACCCTATCAAATGTAAGTACAGCCCAATAGACCAATTGTCCCACAGGAACCAGGAACCCTAAAAATACAGGAGTGCCCAAAAGCAATCCGAACAGAATTCTCTTTGATTTTGCGGGGACCTTCTTGGATAGAATAAACTGACTTCTGGTCGCCAGAAAGTATTTCTTGTTTTTTCGGGTCCATCGTTCAATACTAATGAACAAGAACACAATCACAAGCAGCAAGGCACAGAGGAAAATGGCAGTCTCCGGTTCTTCAAGAGAAAACCAGGTTCTAAAAATACCTGTCGTGAAGGTGTTCACCCCAAAGTAATGGGCAGCACCGTAATCATTGAGTACTTCCATTACGACCAACAACAATCCTCCAACTATAGCAGGTCGTGCCATGGGCAGCACAATTTTGAAGAAGGATCTCCTTTCAGAGTGCCCAAGCAATTTGGCGGCTTCCAGCAACCTGCCAGATTGAAAAACAAACATTGCCCGAGAAGCCAGGTAAACGTACGGAAATAATGAAATGCTCAAAACGAAAACCAGGCCACCCAGGTTCATGATGTCTATCCTGGTGTACGGCAGCCCCAAAGCGTCCAGCATTCTGGACAATGACCCATTATAGTCCAGGAAGCCACTATATGCATAAGCCGTGATGTAGGACGGGATCGAGAGTGGCAAGATCAAAAGCCACTCAAGGGTACTTTGTAATGGTATTTTGTATCTGCTGATGATCCACGCGCACGAGACCCCTAAAAGGAATGTGCCTAAAACACAGCCAGTGATAAGCCATAGAGAATTTGAAATATAGTCTGGCAGAACCGTATCGACGATATGTTGCCAACTTTCTCCCGGGCCATCAAAAAGACGCAGGAAAATGGCCGCCAATGGAATGGCGGTCAAAAAAACAATGGCCAAAGTGTAGATGGACCACTGATTTAGATCGCGTTTAAAATATATATTGAAAAATGTCTTCAATTTATTTCCAACCCACCTGGTCTAGGATCATAACAGCTCTCTTGTTATTCTCGCCAAGTTTTGAAAGCGCAAGTGTATCCTCCTTGAACGTACCCCAGGATTGCAACAAAGCCGATGGAGACACCTTTGGGTTTACCGGGTACTCGTAGTTTGCCTGAGCAAAGACCGATTGCGCTTTTTCTCCACTTAGAAATTCGATGAACTTGATCGCATTTTCCATGTTGGGAGCATGCTTCGCTACTCCAGCTCCGCTTATATTTATGTGTGTCCCTCTTCCATCCTGATTTGGAAAGAAGATTCCAACACCCTCGCCGGCCTCTACTTCCACCGGATCTTCAGAATTGAGCAATTTACCAATATAATAGGTGTTTACAATGGCCAGGTCTCCGTCTCCGGCTACCACGGCTTTCACTTGATCTCGATCATTTCCCTGAGGACTCCTTGCCATATTGTTGACGATCTTTTCTGCCCATCCTCGAGCAAGCTCTGCACCATCATTTGCGATGATAGAGGCCATAAGAGATTGGTTGTAAATATTACTTGACGACCGCAAAAGTATTTTAGTCTTCCAGGCATCGGCAGCAAGGTTTTCATAGGTAGACAGCTCCTTGGGATCTACCCTTCCTTTTGCATAAGCGATCACACGAGCCCTTTTGGTTAGTGCAAACCAATGTCCCTGCTCATCTCGCAGATGAGCGGGTATGTTTTGCGAAAGTAATTCCGAAGAAACACCTTGTAAGAGACCTTGTTGTTGGGCTCGAACCAGACGACCTGCGTCTACGGTAATCAAAACATCAGCAGGAGAATTGCTGCCTTCCTGTTTCATTTTTTGAACAAGTTCGTCGGCGCTTGCGTTTACAACGTTTACCGTAATACCCGATTCCTTTTCAAATTCGGCAAACAACTCCTGGTCGGCGGGATAATGTCTGTGGGTATAGATAGTAACTTCCTGCGGCTCATTGACAGGCTCTTGTTCTTCGGTTTTGGTTTGGTCGTTTTTACAGGAAACTAGTAGAGTTCCCATTAAAATAAGGAGATATATCTTTTTCATTTGAATGTGATTATTGTTGAATTAAATACACAGCTGCAAAGATATTAATTTAGAGTCGTTCTAAATAAATATTAAACGACCAATTCATCGCCTTCAAGAAGATGATCAGGACGGTAAGGACAACTTTATGTAGTAATAAAATTCAAACCTGAAAAATCAGGCTTCACAACTTGCACAATCTTTCTTTTGCTTGAACTTTTGAGCTGCGTTCATACTGTGCTGGTAGTACAAGGATTTAAGACCAAGTTTCCAGGCCGTGACATGAATTTTGTTGATTTCCTTCGTTGGCATATCAGGATGAACGATAATGTTTACCGACTGTCCTTGATCTATGTGATTTTGACGGTTTGCTGCCTGGTAAATGATGTCCATTTGATCGATCTCCGAGTAGGTTTTGAACACATCCTTTTCATCCTGCGTCAAAAAGTCCAAATGTTGTACCGAACCATCATGATCCCTGATGTCTCTCCAGACCTCTGGAGTATCAAACCCCTTTTCCTGTAATAGATCCTGAAGGAACGGATTCTTAATCGTGGTCTTGATTTTGGCAATATCTTTCACATAGATGTTGGACCAAATCGGTTCGATGCCTTGTGATACCTGTCCTAGAATAAATGCCGACGACGTCGTTGGGGCCACAGCATTGAGTGTAGCATTGCGCCTGCCATAGCCTTTGAGTATTTCCGGCTCCCCAAATTGTTGTGCGAGCTCTTCTGACGCTTTGTATGACTGTTCTTTAATGGTCCTGAAAATTTCGTTGTTCAAGTCATAGGCATCCTGACTATTGAAAGCCAATCGCTTGGATTGCAGCAGTGAATGCCACCCCAATACCCCTAATCCTAGAGATCGGTTCTCCTTGGCAAAGTTATATGCACGTTCCATGAAAAGAAAGGTCTGTCTGTCTTCTCGGTCATCGGAGTCGCGATATCGCTCCAGTTTTTGAAGAAATTCTGTGATTACCGCATCCAGAAAATGGACCATCGTAGCCACGGCATCCGTTTCTTTCCATTTATCGTAATGCAACACATTGAGGCTTGAAAGTACGCAAACGAACGACCAACGATCGTTGGAGGGTAACATGATCTCCGTACATAGGTTGCTTGCATAAATGGGTCGTTTTTGATCCTGATAGACATCGGCGGCACCATTGTTTGCATTGTCGGTAAAGAACACATACGGATATCCCATTTCTCCACGGCTCTGCAATACTTTTGCCCAGACTGTTCTTTTCTCAACGTCTCCGTCAATCATTTCCTGCATCCACTGGTTGGTAACCGTTACCCCATGAGTAAGCTCCTGGATGGGATTTCCTTCGGTACCAATCTCGAGAAATTCCATAATATCGGGATGTTCGATAGGTAGATAGGGTGAGAAACGACCGCGACGAACCGATCCCTGACTCACAACGTCAACCATTGATTCGAACAAGCGCATAATATGGACAGCTCCGGAAGCTTCTCCGTTATTTTTGATCGGTGCTCCTCTGTGTCTGATCTTGCCAAAATAGCCCGAAGTTCCTCCGCCCAGTTTCGACATCATTCCCACCTCCGACTGAGTAAAGAGAATATTCCCGATGTCGTCGTCGATATGCGACCCAAAACAACTTATTGGTAAGCCACGTTCTTTTCCAAAATTGGACCACACTGGAGAGGCAAGAGAATAAAAACCTTCCGACATATAGTGATAGAATTTATCTGCATAGCCTGGAATTTCCAGGATAGCTTCGGCGCGTTCCGCAATTTCACGAATGCGCTCTTCGGGACCCACACCTGGAGTGAGGTATCCGGCGGCCAGAAATTTTCGACTATTGTCGTTTAGCCATTCGAAGGAACCGGTCTGTTCTTCTTGTCGGTTGGCGAGCGTCTCTTTTCGCTTTTGTAACAGATTTTGTTCAGGTTTGGTTGAGGTTGCTTGCTGATTGGTTGTGTGAGGATTTGCCATAGTTTAAAAAAGATCGTCGCTGGTTATACTTTGTGTTCTTTTGCTGTAATTGATGGATCGCTTAACGAAGAAATCCCCGTGTTTGGTTCCTATGATTTCATCATCGAACCATTCTGTTTCGCTTACGAGTTTGGTATCTATTTCAAAGACCTTTTCGATACCGATACTCTCCAGCGAATTATTGAATCGATTTTTAAGGAACTCGTTCACGACGTCTTTCGGTAGAAAATCGAGTTCTCCATCTTCGAAAATCCAATCGACCAAAGCGGTTTCTGCTTCGAAGGCATCTCGACACATGTCCTTTATGGTATCGTGGTATTCGTT
>JBCCHR010000213.1:0-5645 GCA_039028655.1 Bacteroidota bacterium | reverse complement strand
CTTTAACTCTTGATGCAATGTCTGACATAATTCTTAATTTTTAGATTTAATTATAAGTGGCAAAAATAAAATATTTTAAATTAAAACAACACTTTAACTATAAAATGTGACCTCAATGTAAACATTTTCGGACGAAGTAAATCCCTATTGCCGTACTTTTGTAATTTATTTTAATTTTCTACTTCTTAACACCTTTTTGAACTCGTATGAAGAAGCGTATTATAATTTTTGCTTCGGGGAGCGGTACCAACGCCCAAAACATTATAGAATACTTTCAACAAGGCGAATTTGCCGAGGTTGTTCGGGTGCTGTCAAACAAGAAGGATGCCAAAGTGTTGGATCGGGCTAAAGGCTTGAATATTAAGGCTTCACCCTTCACAAAAGACGAGTTGAATTCAGAAAAAGGAATACTGAAAACACTTATCGAGGATGCCCCGGACCTTATCGTGTTGGCCGGGTTCCTGCTTATGTTTCCTAAGCACATATTGGACGAATTTCCAAATAAGGTGATCAATATACATCCTGCGCTCCTACCTAAATATGGCGGCAAGGGAATGTATGGGCAACGGGTTCACGAGGCGGTCGTGGCGGCCAATGAATCGGAAACCGGTATTACCATCCACTATGTGAACGAGCGATACGACGAAGGAGCTGTAATTTTTCAGAAATCGATCGGACTCTCCACCAACGACACGCCGGCCGAGGTGGCACAGAAGGTACATGCCCTGGAATACGAATACTTCCCAGTGGTGATCGAAGAACTGCTTCGTTCCGAAGAAACCCAAAAAAGCGAAAACGATTAATTTCCCCGCTATGGCCAAAAAACAGAAATTCTATGTCGTCTGGTTCGGGAATCCTACCGGCATCTTCGGGAGCTGGGAAGAATGCCAGCGGTCCATTAAGGGTGTAAGCGGAGCACAATACAAGTCGTTTGACACCTTTGCTGAAGCCAAAGTGGCGTACAATAAGGAATACGCCGATTACAAGGGTAAAAGCTCCAAGAAAAAGAAAGTACTGAGCGAGGAAGCGTTGAAAAAAATAGGCGACCCCAACCTCTATTCCATTGCGGTAGACGCTGCTTCCAGTGGGAATCCGGGTCTCATGGAATACCGGGGTGTCGATACCCAAACCGAGAAACAACTGTTTCATCAAGGCCCTTTTCCGCAGGGAACCAATAACGTGGGAGAATTTCTCGCCCTGGTACACGGACTGGCTTATTTAAAAAAAGAAAAGAGTGATCGCATGATCTACAGCGATTCGAGAATTGCCATGGGTTGGGTGAAGAAGAAGAAATGCAACACCAAACTAAAACGCACCCGTGAGAACGAAAAGCTGTTCGAATTGATCGCACGGGCTGAATCCTGGCTTCAAAAGAACAGCTACTCCACGAAAGTAGTTAAATGGGAGACCAAGGCTTGGGGAGAGATCCCAGCCGATTTTGGCAGAAAGTAATTTACTCCCGCCACTTCACCCAAATGATCGCCGTAGGGTCGTCCACAGCGGTACCATTGGTTGCGGCTTCGATCGTGAGATAGTCTCCTGCATCGAAATCGATGTTGAAATCTGAGTAATTAAACGATCCCCCTACCAGGTTAATTCTACCATCCAATGTGGCATCCGAATTGTTTCCAACATCCGTTCCATTGATCTGAAGGTCCATTCGCTTGGTTGTGTTCCCTCCGGTAGAATTGATCGTTACGTAGACAATCGTTCCATCCAATGGCATAATTGGACCCGTGGTCTCGATATCCCCACCAAACCACAGGACCTGGCCATCGGCGCTACCGGCCCAGCCAAAGTTGAGAGCGGTCGCTTCTGTACTCAGCCATTTTCCTCGGGTATCGTCGTACATGAACAGTTTATCGCCTATAACAGCCAACTGTCCGGTTTCGGAACCGGTAGGTCCGGATTGCGGATTGAGCTCTAGAGCAGGGATCCCCGTGTTGGTGGTCACGATCTCCAACTCCGATGAAGGTGTGGTGGTACCTATCCCCACCTGCGAATATCCATTCCATGTGAGAATTACCATTAGGGCAGTGAGGTATATTGTATTGCGCATTTTTCTTATGTTTTCAATTAGCAGAGAGACAAGATACACCTGAACCCTTCTATGGTGTGCATCCGTACCTTTTATTTTCGTTGTAGGAAACAAAACATCGTTGAAATTCAAAGAAAAAGCGACCGTTGCGGTATGAAATTCAGCAAAAATAGCCTTGTTCAGGGATAAATACATTGGAAAATAGGGTTTAGGACGAGACCATTTTTGTAGGAATTCGAACCGCAGTGACTGTTTCGTTTGAGTATAGAATTTGATTTACTATTAACTAACAAAAAACGTATCTTTGCATCTTCATTCTGCTTAGCATTTACCTATAAATGTTGAGTCAAAATAGAAACACTTGTAATGAGTAAACTCGTTATTGTTGGAACGGTTGCTTTCGACGCCATCGAAACTCCGTTTGGAAAGACCGATAAGATCCTCGGAGGTGCAGCCACGTTTATCGGTTTGGCTGCTTCACAATTTAAAGTTGACGGTGCGATCGTGTCCGTCGTTGGAGGAGACTTCCCTCAGCATTATATCGATATGTTGTCGTCTAAGGGATTGGACGTGACCGGCCTCGAAGTTGTTCCTGACGGAAAGACGTTCTTTTGGTCAGGACGGTATCACAATGATATGAACTCCAGGGATACCCTGGCGACAGAGCTGAATGTCCTGGCCGATTTCAACCCTGTAGTGCCTGCAGACTATCAGGATGCAGAGGTGGTCATGCTCGGGAATTTGCACCCGCTGGTTCAATTAAGTGTGATCGAACAAATGTCTCAGCCTAAAATGGTGGTCTTAGATACCATGAATTTTTGGATGGACAACACCCTGGACGATCTGATGAAAGTAATTGCCAAAGTAGATGTGATTACCATCAATGATGAGGAAGCAAGGCAATTGACCGGGGAGTATTCGCTGGTAGTAGCCGCTCAAAAGATCATGGAAATGGGTCCGTCCTATGTGGTGATCAAAAAAGGGGAGCACGGCGCCTTGCTGTTCCATGAACAACAGGTGTTCTTTGCACCGGCCCTTCCGTTGGAGGAAGTATTCGACCCTACGGGAGCCGGAGATACCTTCGCCGGAGGATTTACGGGTTACCTCGCCCGCACGGGAGATTACAGTTTTGAGAATATGAAAACGGCCATTATCAATGGTTCGGCCCTGGCCTCCTTCTGTGTGGAACGTTTTGGCACCGAACGCCTGGTAGACCTGTCGAATGACGAACTCTACCGGCGCCTGCAACAATTTAAGAACTTAACGCAATTTGATATTGAACTAACATAAGATCACGCTCCTTCATGGGGCGTTTTTGTTTGATTTTATTATTTCTGAAGTACTATGAGCGACGAACTTAAACACGAATGTGGAATTGCCATGATCCGGTTGCTAAAACCGTTGGAGTACTATAAAGAAAAGTATGGCACAGCTTTTTATGGGGTGAACAAGTTGTACCTGCTCATGGAAAAGCAGCACAACCGTGGACAAGATGGGGCTGGCTTTGCCAGCATCAAACTGGATGTAGAACCGGGCGAGCGCTACATTAGCCGAATTCGCTCCAATGCCGCACAGCCTATTCAAGATATTTTTGGCCAGATCAACGAACGTATCAATGCCGAATTCGAAGCAAAGCCTGAGTTAAAAGACGACGTCGCTGCTCAGAAAAAACAGATTCCTTATGTGGGCGAATTATTACTGGGTCATGTTCGATACGGAACATTTGGGGGTAATAGCATCGAAACAGTGCACCCCTTTCTACGACAGAACAACTGGATGCATCGTAACCTGATCATCGCAGGTAATTTCAACATGACCAATACGAATGAGTTGTTTTCCAACCTCATCAAATTAGGAATGCACCCCAAGGAAAAAGCCGATACGATCACGGTGATGGAGAAGATCGGGCATTTCTTGGATGACGATGTTCGCAAACAATACAAGAACGCCAAAGCCGCGGGATTGAACAAACAAGAAGCCTCTCCTTTTATTGCCGAAAACCTTCGAATTGAAAAGATTCTGAAGAAGTCGGCCCGACATTGGGACGGTGGTTATACCATGGCTGGTTTACTGGGACATGGCGATTCGTTTGTCCTAAGGGACCCTGCAGGGATTCGACCATGTTACTTCTATCGAGACGAGGAGATCGTGGTAGTAGCAAGTGAGCGACCTGTAATTCAAACTGTGTTCAATGTGCCTTTCGATGCCGTTTCCGAATTGGACCCAGGTCATGCACTGATCGTAAAAAAGAGTGGTCATTTCTCTATCTCCCAAATAAAAGAACCTTTGGAACGCAAATCCTGTTCTTTCGAACGCATCTATTTTTCTCGTGGGAGCGATGCGGAGATCTACCAGGAACGTAAAATGCTTGGAAGATTGGTGATGCCAAAAGTACTGGAAAGCATCCAGCACGACACGGCCAATACCGTCTTTTCCTTTATCCCTAACACGGCGGAAACTTCATTTTACGGAATGTTGGAGGCGGCTCAGGACGAATTGAACAATCAGAAGAACGCACTCATCTTAAAGGAGAAAGCGCAACTCACTCCAGAACGATTGGAGGAGATTCAGTCCCATAAGATCCGCACCGAAAAGCTGGCCATCAAGGATGTGAAGCTTCGTACTTTTATTACCGAAGACAGCAGTAGAGACGACCTGGTGGCGCACGTATACGATGTAACCTATGGGGTGGTAAATCCACAAGATAACCTGGTGGTGATCGACGATAGTATCGTACGGGGTACTACTTTAAAGAAAAGTATTTTAAAAATGCTTGATCGTCTCAACCCCAAACAAATCGTGGTGGTCTCTTCGGCACCTCAAATTCGTTATCCTGATTGCTACGGAATCGATATGGCTCGTTTGGAAGATCTGGTTGCCTTTAACGCAGCCCGGGAACTTCATAAAGAAAGGGGTACCGATCATGTGATCGAAGAGATCTATCATAAATGCAAGGAGCAGCTTGGCAATCCCGATGCCGAGCCAGTAAATCACGTAAAAGAACTATATGCCCCGTTTAGTGATGAGGAGATCTCCGATAAAATAGCCGAGATCATTTCGAATGGCAATATCAATGCAGGTGTGAAGGTGATCTTCCAGTCTGTGGAAGATCTGCACAAGGCATGTCCTAAGAACTTAGGCGACTGGTATTTTACGGGAGATTACCCAACCCGGGGTGGAATGCAGGTAGTGAATCGTGCTTACGTTCATTTCTTTGAAGGAAACCCGGCACGAGCGTATTAGAAAAAGTGTTAAAAGCTGCCAATTCGAGCGAAATAATTACCGTTTATCGGAAATTAAAAACACTTTATCCAAAAGTAGGAAAAATCTGCATGCCTTCATTTAATTAATCCTATATTTGATCTATACCATAGCATAAGTAGGTTAAGTTCATGGTAAGATTTGGGGCAAAAAAGGTAAACTCTCGTTTACCTTTTTTATTTGCCCTAATTTAAAGACGTAATCGCTTGATGACGAATTTCGTTAAGAATCGAGTCCTAAATCACCCTTAAACTGCACAACTCCTCTCATCAAATTAGCACTAAATGACACCCAAAAGGGCGTTTTCTCAATCATTTTGTGCTTTTTAACGAATAAAGCGGTTTTT
>JBCCHR010000212.1:0-5664 GCA_039028655.1 Bacteroidota bacterium | reverse complement strand
AATCGACCGGGAATGGGCACCATGAGGCCGTTTGCCCTGTACGACAAAACCAAAAGCGTGAAAGCATTAACCGCCGTGCTTTATGATGCTCGGGGTAATGTGATTCGGAAGTTCAAGAAGAGAGATTTTAATGATGTGAGTGCTACGGGATCGGACTTGTACACCGACAGCAGGGCACTGGTCCTGGATTTTACGCCTACTCATTTTCCGTTTACCTTCGAAATAGAGCGAGAAGTGCATTCCTCGAATACTGCCTTTCTTCCGAGATGGGATCCAATGCCGATGTATGACGTTAGTACGGAATTCTCCAGTTTCGAGATTGTCAATCCGAAACAATTGCCTTTGGTGAAACGTACGTTCAACTTTGAGGAATATGGTGTTTCGGTTTCCAAAACTCCTAGTGCCTTGGTGTACAAGGTGGAATCGCTCGCAGCTCTGGATTCGGAACCCATGAGTCCGCATTACACGGAATTCAAGCCTTTTATGAAGGTGGCGCTTCAAGAATTTCGGCTAAAAAGTAAAGCGGCTAAAGTTCGGGATTGGCGGGAGTTTGGGTTGTGGCAACAAAATTCCTTGTTAAACGACAGAAATAAGCTGCCGAATCAAACCCTATCTCAAGTGAGTACATTGGTTTCAGGGATTGACGATCCAAAAGACAAGGCCAGAGCCATCTATAACTTTATGCAAGATCGCACGCGCTATATTAGTGTGCAGATCGGAATTGGAGGATGGCAGCCTATGCTGGCTTCCGAAGTAGACAAACTCAATTACGGGGATTGTAAAGCACTCACCAACTATACCATGGCACTGTTGGAAAGTCAGGGAATCGAATCCTACTACACCATCGTCTCGGCTGGTGAGGACGGTCGCGACCTGGACGAGGAATTTGTGGCCTTGCAAGGCAACCATGTGATCCTTTCGGTGCCTTTTGAAGATGAAATGGTGTTTCTGGAGTGTACCAACCAACAAGTACCGTTTAATTACATTGGCACGCATACAGACGATCGCAAAGTGCTTATGGTTACACCGGAAGGAGGTGTGATGACCAAAACCCATACATATTCGCCGGATGATAACGGTAGGGTGTTAAAAGGTACCGCTGTATTTGATGAGCGATTAACCTTGACCGGAATTGTCGAGGAGGAGTCCAGTGGAATTCGATACGGGGATAAATACCCATTGGAAAGTGTTAATCGCGATGAGATCACTCGTTTCTATGCAGAACACTGGTTCCATTTAAATGATCTAAAGGTGTCTAATGTCGTTTTCGAAAACGACAAAAGAGCGATTGTCTTTAAGGAACGACTTAATTATCAAACAGATGGTTATGTTTCGAAGGCTGGAAACCGGATCTTGTTGAACCCAAATATTTTCAACAGGCAGTATGATATCCCCGAACACCGAAAGGATCGTTTGTTGCCGTTAGAGATTCGGCGTGGTTATACCGATATAGATGAAATTGAAATCAGTTTACCTGAAGGCTATGAAGTGACCTCACTTTTCGAACCCGTTGTACTGGAAAATGAGTATGGGCAGTATGAGGTGTCTATCACGCCGATCGAGGGAAGAAAACTTCGATATCGACGATACTTGAAGATCAATTCCGGACGGTATCCGAAAGAAAAATTTGCCGCCTTTGTCGAATTTAGTAAAGAAATAGTAAAAAAAGATAAGTCGAAGATCGTATTGTCAAAAACTTAATACAACCATCATCCAATGAAAACAACCATCACCATCCTTGCATTCCTGCTCACCTCTACCCTGGCTGTGAGCCAGAACTATAAATACGGAAAAGTGTCGAAGGAAGAATTATCCGAAACTCAAAACGACCTGTATCCGGAGTCGGAAGCCACTGTGCTCTTCCGGAAGCATAAGTCGTACTATCAATACCGTCAGGATGAGGGATTCACACTTTACACCGAGGTATACGAACGCATTAAGATCTACAATCAAGAGGGGTTTAAATGGGCCAATCAAAGCTTCAAAACCTACAATTACGGCAGCAATCGTGAAAAGATCGAGAATTTGAAGGCGACCACCTACAACTTGGAGGGCGGTTCGATCAAAAAAGATAAGCTCACACGAAGTGCATTATTTACCGAGCGAGCTTCCAATTATTATATGCGGAATAAATTTACCCTGCCTAACATCAAGGAGGGTAGTGTGATCGAGTTTACGTATACTATCTCGTCGCCATTCACCCGCATTGAAGATATCGATCTTCAGTATACCATACCCATCCGAAAAGAAGTGGTTGAGGTATTTGTTCCCGAATTCTTCGTTTACAATAACTATGGGAATCCTCAGGCGGCCCTTAACTTTAATTACGAGAAGGGTTCCGAAGAAATTAGTGTAGATATCAACGCCCGTACAGGCATTGGTAATGCGAACAAAGGCGCAACTGCAGGTGGTACCAGCAAGTACAAGGAAAACCAATACACGTTGGAAGAGTCTAACATTCCTCCACTCAAAATGGAGAACTATGTGGATAACCTCAATAACTATCGAGCCAAGTCGGTTTGGGAGCTGTCCATGACCAATTGGCCCAACGAATTACCCAAGGTGTATAGCACGAATTGGGAGGCGGTCACCGAGAGTATTTACAACCGCGACGCCTTTGCCAACGAACTCAACAAAACCAATTACTACAGTCAGGACCTGGCCGGTGTACTGGCCGATGCATCCGATCCATTGGAGAAAGCCAACCGGATCTTCTCCTTTGTAAAGGAGAAGATGACCTGGGATGGTTACTATGGCTATTTTCCAAATAGTGGTGTAAAACAGGCTTATAAGGATGGTACCGGAAATTCCGGTGATATTAACCTGATGCTGATTTCCATGTTGCGTAGTGCCAACTTGAATGCACATCCTGTACTGGTGAGTTCCAAAGATCACGGCATTCCTGTGTTTCCAACCCGGTATGGGTTCAACTACGTGATCGCGGGATTGGAGTTTAATGGAAATCTTTACCTGATGGACGCCACATCCGATTTCGCACAAATGAACCTCTTGCCCGCTCGTGCGATGAATTGGCAGGGGCGTTTGATAAAGCCAGATGGCACTTCCCAGTGGGTTGGACTTTATCCGCAAACCGTGTCCCAGGATATTACTTACGCCCAGGCAGAGATCAAAGGGACCGAAGTATCGGCCAGTATACGGGAGCGGCTCACAGGGCATTTTGCCAGGGAGTACCGTACCGCTTACTACGACAAGCAGCCAGATGCACAGTTGGAAGCCATGCAGCCCGGAGAAGAACTGGCACTGTTGAGTAATTTGGAAGTAAAGGACCTCATCTCGAACAAGCCGTTTGTGAGTTTGAGTTACGAGGCCACTTCCGGCACATTGGTGGAAGAGATCAATGAGGAGTTGTACTTTTCGCCCATGCTGTTTATGGCGCA
The DNA here is from genome assembly GCA_039028655.1 of Bacteroidota bacterium. Taxonomy (GTDB): domain Bacteria; phylum Bacteroidota; class Bacteroidia; order Flavobacteriales; family Flavobacteriaceae; genus Aureisphaera. Next base: position 2,266 of record JBCCHR010000212.1, on the reverse strand, counting down.
TTTGGAAAACCCATTCAAGGAAGAAAGCCGGGATTATCCGATCTATTTTGGTTATCCTCAGACTCAGAAATACAACGTAACCATCAAAGTACCCGAGGGGTACAAAGTGAGTTCCTTGCCCGAGTCATCGGCGGCAAAGTTATCAGAAGGCCGCGGCGGTTACACCTACCTCATCAAAGAGGCGCCTGGGATGATTCAGTTATCGGTGGTGCTAGAGTTGAATTCGCCTGTGATCCTTTCCGACGATTACACCTATGTAAAGGGCATGTTTTCGGAGATTGCCGAAAAGGAAAGTGAAAAAATTGTACTATCCAAAATCTAAAGACCATGAACATTCAAAACGCGCAGCTCGCTGTGGACCAATGGATACAAACGCACGGTGTGCGTTACTTTAACGAGCTTACCAATATGGCCCAGCTCACCGAAGAAGTGGGCGAGGTCGCAAGGATCATTGCAAGGCGCTACGGAGAGCAAAGCGAAAAGGAAAGTGATAAAGACAAGGACCTGGGAGAAGAATTGGCCGATGTGTTGTTTGTGGTGCTATGTTTGGCCAATCAAACAGGAGTGGACCTTCAACAAGCTTTCGATCAAAGAATGGAACGAAAAGGAAAGCGCGATCATGATCGGCATCAGAATAACGAAAAACTAAAATAATGTTTCAAAGAGTAATTCGTTCGGAAGGATTTTGGAAGTCGGTGTTGTTTTTGTCGGTCATGTACCTGCTCATTTTGCTGGTTTTACAATGGTTCTTCACTGGTTTTTCTTCGGAATTCCTTACCATCCTACTCGGCTCTTCCAAGGTGTGGATGCTGCCATTTGCCGGATTGATCGCCGGATTTTTGGTGAGCTACGGAAAGTATTGGGGACGTCTTAAACGAGAAGATAAACGTAAATGAAAGCGCAGCTGTCCTTACATACCCCGTTGAACAGCGAAGTGACGCTGGCGCTGGGAGGCTCGAAGAGCGAATCCAATCGCCTTTTGATCCTACAGGCCTTGTTTCCGTCCATTTCTATGGAGAATCTTTCCAATAGCGATGATTCGGCGGTGATGCAAGAGGCTCTGGCCAAGGCCGAAGGAACTATCGACATTCATCATGCCGGCACGGCCATGCGATTTCTTACCGCGTATTTTGCCAGTCGAGCGGGAACCAATGTGGTACTTACGGGTAGCGATAGGATGCGGCAACGACCCATTGGTGTTTTGGTGGAAGCCTTACGATCTATGGGGGCCAGTATTGTGTATACAGGCGATAGCGGTTGCCCGCCGCTTCAGATCAACGGGAGCGACCTCGCGATTGGAACGGTGATGCTCGAGGCGAATATCAGCAGCCAGTATATTACAGCATTGATGCTTATCGCGCCCTCATTGCCCAACGGACTACGAATTTTACTGCGAGGCAAGGTTACCTCCGTTCCCTATATTGAAATGACCCGGTCTCTGCTGGAGCAATGTGGTATTCGTTCTTCTTTTGTGAGCAACGAGATCGTTATAGCTGCTTCGGAAGAGGTAAAGGATACGCATATCGTTGTGGAAAGCGATTGGAGCTCGGCCTCTTATTTTTACAGTTTTATGGCTTTGTCGCTGCAGGGTTCGATCACTTTGGGAAGTTTTCGATCCAACAGCTTTCAGGGCGACTCGGCCCTGGCGCAGATCTATGAACAATTGGGAGTACATACCGAGTTTCTCCCGTCAGAAAATAAGATCAGGCTTAGCCGAAACGAACAGCCTGTAGCATCCCTCATAGAGCTGGATCTTTCAAATACTCCGGATATCGCGCAAACCATTGCAGTGAGCTGTTTTGGGCTGGGCATCGAATGTTACCTCACGGGACTGCATACGCTCATGATCAAGGAAACCGATCGCCTGACAGCCTTGAAGACAGAATTGGAGAAATTGGGCGGTCGGGTAGCGATCACAGAGGATAGTCTTAGATTGTTTGCTGCAGAAAGTATACCAAGCCAGTTGGAGATCGAAACCTATAACGACCATAGAATGGCTATGGCATTTGCTCCATTGGCGCTCAAAACGGACATTACCATCAAGGATTGCGGAGTGGTTTCCAAGTCGTATCCCTCATTTTGGGAAGACATGAAACACGTTGGTTTGCAGGTTGACATGCTGGGATAACAGCCCGGAGGTTTTCAGAAAAAAACAAAGAGATCCATAATATCCGCCCATTTACTTGACAACCCCTAGTCTGAGGTTGTATATTTGCCCTCTTTCACCAAAATATTGACTACTTATGGGAATGAAATTATCCAACTT
>JBCCHR010000211.1:0-5671 GCA_039028655.1 Bacteroidota bacterium | reverse complement strand
CTTTAATGCTGAAGTTGATACACGCAGGGTTAACCACTTGTCTTCCTCAGGAATGTAAAAACGCTTCTTCACCAAATTCACATTAAACTTGCGCTTGGTTTTGTTCATCGCGTGGGATACGTTGTTCCCAACCATCGCTCTTTTTCCCGTAAGCTCACAAACTCTTGACATTGCCTTCGTTTTATAGTTATTTTTAAACAGGGTGCAAATTTAAGTATAAATATTGATTTGAACAACAAAAGAATTATCAGTTTTTCGAAATTTCTTTGAGCAACATTTCGAAGGCTTTGTTCACCGATTTACGGATCACGCGCTCCCTTACCTTCCCAAAGAGGAACTTTTCGGAGATCACCCCCTGCGGAGAGGCAATGGCAATGCACACCGTTCCCACCTCGTCCACGCCGTCTCCCTTGCTGGGGCCGGCAATGCCCGTGGTTGCGATTGCGTAGTCGCTTTCAAATAGTTTGGTGGCCTGTTGGGCCATGGCCTCGGCCACGGGCAGGCTCACCACGTTGTGCTGTTCGATCAATTGGGCGTCTACTCCCAGGATGGAGGTTTTAAGTGTGGTCGCATAAGGGACCAGGCTCCCGCGGTAGAAAGCCGAGGCGCCTGCGTGCTGGGTGATCTCTTCGGCCAATGCGCCACCGGTACAACTCTCGGCCAGGCTCAGGGTACGCTGTTGTTCCTGCAACAGGGCCCCGATCTTTTCGGTGACCGAGGTTTCGTCCTCATAACCCACTGCGATATCGCTTACCAGGGCTGCCAATTGGTCCATATGCGCATTTACCTCCTCGTGCAATTGATTTTCGTTGGTTCCTGTAGCCGATAACCGCAATCGAACTCGTCCCAGGGAGGGCAGGTAGGCCAGTTTGATATGTTGTGGAAGGTTGTCTTCGAAGGCTTCAATGCGATCGGCAATGGCACTTTCTCCCATGCCGTAGGTGAGCAGCGTTTTATGATAGATATGCGGGCGATCGAAGCGTTCCATGACCTTGGGCAAGACGCTTTCCTTCATGAGGTGCTTCATTTCGTACGGTACCCCGGGCATGGAAACAAACACCGTATTGTCCTTCTCCATCCACATTCCGGGTGCAGTGCCGTTCCTGTTAAAGAGTATTTGGGCTTTTGACGGCACCAATGCCTGTGACAGGTTGGCCGGCAGCGGCTCGCGTTTTATGTAGGTGTGGAAAATATCTTTTATATGCTGAAGTACTTGCGCATTTTCGATCAGGTGGTCGTCAAAGAATTCGGCAAAGCACTGCTTGGTAATGTCGTCTTTGGTGGGTCCCAATCCTCCGGTAACCAATACCAGGTCCACGCGACCGAGGGCGGCTTCCAACGCCTGAAGAATGTGATCACGCTCGTCCTGCACCGAAGTAATCTGGTATACTTTTACACCAATTTTATTGAGTTCTTTGCTTATGAAGGCCGAATTGGTATCGACGATCTGCCCGATCAGGATCTCATCCCCAATGGTAATGATCTCACAAAGCATCTATAAATTGAAGTCTTCTTTTAGTTCGTTGAATACATGCCCAAGTGTGGATGTGACCACCTCGATCAACAACAATACGGCATCGTTGCTTTTGGAGGTTTTGGTCCAGGACTCGATACCGGTGATCTGTTTTAACAGATCGATACCGAACATTTCAATATTGGGCTTCATCTTGTGTGCAAATTGATAGGCCAGCTCCTTATTATCGTTGATAATGGCTTCTTCCAGGGAGGCAAGGTCGGGCGGGATCTCATCGAGGAAGGTCTGCGCCACCACAGCCATAAAATCCTCATCCCCTCCAGCTATTTCGCGTAGGCTGTCTGTTGAATAATTCCTGCTCATGTAACTTGTTGGTTGATTGCTATGTTAATTCCTTATCTCACCTTGATCGAGAAGAGTTCTTCATTCTCAATAAACCCGGTGAGCGTGTCATTAGGAGCTACTGCACCTACTCCCGATGGCGTGCCGGTAAATATAATATCTCCTATCTTCAATGTAAAATATTTTGAGATATATTCGATTAACGCATCAATTTTCCACAACATGAATGAAGTATTGCCCTGTTGGACCACGGTATCGTTCTTTTTGAGGCTAAAATTGATATCGTCTATATTGGCAAACGTGGATTTGGGCAGAAAAGTACCTATGGCGGTGGCGCCGTCAAAACTTTTGGCCTTTTCCCATGGCAATCCTTTCTCTTTTAATTGCTGCTGAAGATCTCGGGCCGTAAAATCGATCCCCAGGCCAATCTCGTCGTAGTATTTATGGGCAAATTTCCTGTCGATGTGCTTCCCGATACGATTGATCTTCACCAATACTTCCACCTCGTAATGCACATCATTCGAAAACTCGGGGATGATGAAGGGATTGTTCTTGAGCAAGACCGAAGAATCGGGTTTGATGAACAATATGGGATCAGTAGGACGTTCGTTGTCCAGTTCTTCGATATGAGCGGTGTAATTGCGTCCTACGCAAATTATTTTCATATTGACTATTTAGGTTATATATCCCCTTAACCCCTTCGAAGTGGGTATTTGGGCCTTGAATTATCGGAATTCAGCTCCTCGGACTTCGCGCTACATGCTGCAACAACACCCCCCTGTCTCCCCCCTCAAGGGGGGAATTTCGAAAAACCAACTTCCGACTCCCAACTCCCGACTTCAGACTTCAGACTTCCAACTCCCGACTTCAGACTTCCGACTCCCGACTTCCGACTTCCGACTTCACGCTTCGTGCTTCGTGCTCCGTGCTTCGTGCTCCGTGCTCCGTGCTCCGTGCTTCGTGCTCCGTGCTCCAAGCTCCGAGCTTCCCGCTAAAACTTATTATTCAACCTACTCAACTTTACCCGAGTAAGCACTTTTTTGGTGTAAAGAGGGAAATCGGCGTTGAGTAACCATCCAAAATAACCGGGTTCCTTGTCGAGTACCTCCTCGACCAGGGTTCCCTTGTGTTTTCCGAAGTTAAATATCTCCCTACCTTCCTTGTCGTAGCCAAGGTAACCGGCAAAATCGGCAAACTGCTTATGCGAACTGTATTGAGCCAGGTAGGCCACATCGTTGGTCAGGTCGTCATAGCGGTCCAACTGCGACAACAGCACCTCGTAGGTAGCATTGGTATCCGCAGCGGCGCTGTGGGCGTTTTCCAGACTTTTATCGCAATAGAATTTGTAAGCCGCTTCCAGGGTGCGCTTTTCCTTCTTGTGAAAAATGGTTTGCACGTCCACCGACAGGGCTTTCTTGAGATCCAGATCCACATCGGCGCGGAGTAGTTCCTCGGCGAGTAGGGGTATATCGAAGCGATTGGAATTAAAACCACCCAGATCACTCTCCTTGATAAGTGCATGTACCTTGGGTGCCAACTCTTTGAACGTTGGCTCATTCGCCACCATTTCATTGGTAATACCATGGATATCACTGGCCTGTTTTGGGATGGGCATCTCAGGATTCACACGCCAGGTATGACTTTGCTTATTGCCATTCGGAAACACTTTCAGGATGGATATTTCCACGATCCGATCGGTGGCGACGTTGATCCCTGTGGTCTCCAGGTCGAAAAAACAAATAGGCTTATTGAGATTTAGCTGCATGGGCACGATTTCTGTGGTACAAAAATAGTAATTGTTACATTTGCACTAGCCCATGAGCGCAAAAGTTATCATCATTTTTGGCCTGTTGTTATCGCTTCCTTCGTATGCTCAGGGAGAGAAGGTGGTTATTTCAGAAGAAAAGAAAGGAAAACGCCTGGTATTACTGGCCGAGAATACCACTCAAGACTCTCTGGATGTATTTTTTATGGTGAATGCTGAAGGCTATCGACGTAGTGCCGACAAACCGGTTCAAAAGACCATCCCACCCAAGACCACGGTTCCCATGCTAACGCTGATCGAACTCCGAAACGTCACTTCAAGCTATACCTACGAATTGATCGTAAACAAAATGGGCAAGGAGACGGAACCCACCGGCACGAGCGAGATCGTCGATATCGAAAATGCCATACGCGGCAAGGTGGTGATCTTTGCCATGCCCGGTTGTTCGAAATGTGCCGAGCTGGCCAATGGCCTCACAGAGCGTAGAATTACCTATCGCCTCTTCAATATCAACACAGAGCCCTTGATGTACCGTCAGTTTATGACGTTCATCGCACCAGAGCTACAAACGCAAACACGCATCGAATTTCCTGTAATTTGGAACAGGGATCATACGATCTTTAGCTTTGATGTGCTTGAAACTGTTCTTAGTAAAATAACGCAGTAGCGAGAGAACGAACTACACTTCGCGGTTGGAATCCCAGGCTTCGAGGTAATCGGCGACCGCCTTTACGAACTGACCTCCCAACGCACCATTTACGACCCTGTGATCGTAGCTGTGTGACAAGAACATCTTGTAACGAATCCCGATGAAATCACCCTCCGGTGTCTCAATGACAGCCGGCACCTTGCGGATCGCACCCAAGGCAAGGATCCCAACCTGTGGTTGGTTGATGATGGGTGTTCCCATGATGCTGCCAAAGGTTCCTACGTTCGTAACGGTATAGGTACCTCCCTGGATCTCGTCTGGCTTAAGTTGTCCGTTTCGAGCACGGTTGGCTAGGTCGTTCACAGCCTTGCTCATCCCTACCAGGTTGAGCTGGTCGGCATTTTTGATCACCGGAACGATCAGGTTGCCATCGGCCAAGGCCGCAGCCATACCAAGGTTGATATTCTTATGTTTGACAATGTTGTCCCCGCTCACGGAGATATTCATCATTGGAAAATCTTTCAACGCCTTGGCCACCGCTTCCATAAAGATGGGTGTAAAGGTGAGCTTCTCGCCTTCTCGCTGCTGATAGGCATTTTTAACCTTGTTACGCCAATTCCATATCTTGGTCACGTCACACTCTACAAAGGACTGCACGTGGGCACTGGTCGACACGCTCTCCGTCATGTGATGGGCAATAAGCTTGCCCATACGGGTCATCTCGATGATCTCGTCGTCGCCGGATGAAACAACAGGTGCCGCGGTCTTGACTTCGGTAGTAGCTTTCGGCGCTTCCTTCGCAGGTTGAGCGGCTTGCTTGCCACGATTCTCGATATAGGCGATCATGTCGTTTTTGGTCACCCGACCTTCTTTCCCGCTTCCTGGAATGGCATCCAATTCGGCCTGAGAAATACCTTCCTTCGCGGCCATATTCTTCACGAGGGGAGAATAAAATCGGTCTCCACTGCTCTCGATAGACGTATGCACGACCTCTTTGGCAGCTTCCACAGCGGCTTCCACTTGTGCTACAGGTTCGGAAACAGCAGGTGCTTCCGTTTTGGCTGGTGCCGGAGTGGCATCGGTAGTTTCTCCATCGGTCTCGATGATGGCAAGGGTTTGTCCCACCTGCACCACATCATCCGCTTGAAACAGGATCTCAACCAGTGTTCCGTCTACCTCGCTGGGTACTTCACTGTCCACCTTATCGGTGGCAATCTCCAAAACGGCTTCATCGGCCTCGATGGGGTCTCCCACATTCTTGAGCCAATTGGTAACGGTTGCTTCTGCAACACTCTCCCCCATTTTTGGTAATTTCAGTTCAAATCGTGCCATAGCGTTCAACGGTGTTTCAATTCTTTTCAGCAACGAAAAGAGTATGCAAAATTAATAAAAAATGTACTGTTGTATTCACTATTCTTCAAAAATATCCGTCTCAATTCCG
>JBCCHR010000210.1:0-5708 GCA_039028655.1 Bacteroidota bacterium | reverse complement strand
TGCCACAGGTACCGGAGATCTGGCACTTAAATTTGCCCAAAAGATCCCTGCCGAGCGAATTGTTGGATTGGACCTGAGCGAAGGAATGTTGTCGGTGGCCAGAAAGAAAGCAAGTGATCAGGAAAGAACACAAAAGGTATTGTTTGTTAAAGGGGACAGCGAGGCGCTGCCCTTCGAAAACGACAGTTTCGACGCCATAACGGTTTCCTTCGGGATCCGAAACTTTGAGAACTTGGAACAAGGTCTTTCAGAAATAAAAAGAGTACTCGCACCGGGAGGAAGATTTGTGATCCTGGAAACCTCGGTCCCGACCAGGTTTCCATGGAAACAGGGTTATTTTATGTACACCCGTGGTATCCTACCTGTGATAGGCAGGTTATTCTCCAAGGATAAGGTCGCTTACAAGTATTTAAGTGAGAGTGCGTCGGTTTTTCCATTTGGTGAGAAACTCAACAATATTTTACGTAAAATTGGGTTTATAGGTGTGGAAAATAGGCCACAGACATTTGGGGTGGCCACCATCTATTTGGCCACTAAATAAGATTATGAAGAAGGTATTTTGCATACTTGGTTTATTGATCGTAGCGCAAAGCGCACAGGCACAGTTATTTAGTAAGGAACGATTGTCGAACCTGGAAACATTCGACAACCGTTTTCTCTCCTGGGGCTATTTCCTTGGTTTTAACAGCTACGACTTCAAGATCGAGTACGAGCGTCAGAATACCGATCTTAATACAGACATCCTGGTACAATCCCAGTCCGGATTTAACGTGGGACTCATCGGCGACATGCGTGTGAACCGCTATATGAACCTTCGAATTGAACCGGGACTGTATTTTACACAGCGCACACTGAATTTCCCAAACTTCATCGAAGAACGCGATGCCGTTCGAGAGGTAAAGTCTACCTACATTCATGTGCCGCTTCTCATGAAATTCTCGACCAAGCGTCTTAACAACTTCAAGCCCTTTATCGTGGCCGGTGTTTCGAGGTCGTTCAACCTGAGCAGTAACGAAAGCAATCCGGAGGACAATAACGAAGGGCAGTTCAGGATGACGAATGGTACCAGCTACTTCGAACTGGGCTTCGGTATCGACTTCTACCTATTCTACTTCAAATTTTCGCCATCCATTCGAGGTGTCTTTGCGACAAGTGACGAATTGGTGCCGGATGACGACCCCAACAGTCCCTGGACCTCCAATATTGGTTCCTTAAAAACCCGTGGGATCTTCGTTAACTTTACGTTTCAATAGCCGTACGTTTTCTTTTTATTTTCTTCGGAATTCACTGAGCAGAATGGCAGTGGCTGTCGCGACGTTCAGACTTTCTGCTGTAACAGCCTGTCCGAAATTGGGAATGGTGATCTTGTTTTTTATTGCTGAAATTAATTCCGCAGAAATCCCATTTGCCTCATTTCCCATGACCAGAATGGCATCCTCTGGCAAGTCCGATTGATAAACATTCTCACCGTCCATCACGGCAGCAAACACAGGAAGATCGGTAGCTTCGAGGTACTCTCCGAGGTCTGTATAACTCAACGACACCCTGGCGATCGAACCCATGGTGGCTTGCACTACCTTCGGGTTGTAACAGTCTACCGTTTGAGTACCACAAATAAGATGACTCACACCAAACCAGTCGCACAATCTGATGATGGTGCCCAAGTTACCCGGATCGCGAACAGCGTCCAGCGCAAGGATAAGACCCTCCTTTGGGTTGGGTTTAGGCTCGGGCATATGGAACACGGCCAAGGTGGAGCTGGCCGATTTCAAGCCGCTCATGCGTTGCATGTCCGCGGTGGATACCTGGATGCATTCCTGCCCCGAAACGCGCCCTTCGTCGGTGGCATATAACGAGTGGAGTTTCACTCCCGAATCCAGCAGATCGCCGACGATCTTTGCGCCCTCGGCAACAAACAGCCCCGTTTTGCTACGGTACTTTTTCTGCTGCAGACTCGTTATTAATTTAATTTGGCTTTTGCTTATCAAAATTATCCTATTTTTGAATTGAGAAACACCAATTCCTTGACGCGAACCCTCACAAAAATATCATTATTTTTAGGATTGACGATACTGCTTGTTTCTTGTAACGCCGTAAAACACCTGGACGACGACGAACTACTCCTCACCAAGAATACCATTGTGGTGGACGATGAAAAAATATCGGACAGCGACCCCTACAGCCTACTTACTCAAACGCCCAACACCCGCATACCCATTGTGGGAATTCCGCTGGGATTGCATATCTACAATCTGGCCGAAGCCGATCCGGATTCTACCTACCAGGCCTGGCTCAAAAGGAAACCAAACCGGGAAGAACGCCTCGTGAACTTCCTGTCGAAAAAACAAGTGGATCGATTGGGACAAAGTAAAAAGGGATTTAACGATTGGCTCAAAAGAACGGGGTCTGCGCCGGTGATCATCGATCAAAAACGCAGTGAGAAGTCGGTAGAGAACCTCAAGCGGTATTACTTTACTCAGGGATATTTTAATGTGGACGGAGACTACCGGATCGAGAAAGACTCCACCAAGGAAAAAAGAGGAGCCATCACCTATAACATCCAGCGACGAAAGCCCTATATGGTTGATTCGATTACCGAGATCATAAGTTCGCCGGTGATCGACTCGCTCTATCAATTGAGCAAGAACCAGACCTTTGTTATTCCAGGAAAACAATACAGCGCAGCCGACTTCGAAAATGAGCGTTCCCGCCTGACCCTACAAATGCGTAACTCCGGTGTGTACTATTTCGACCAGGACTATATTGGGTTTGATGCCGATACTAACGACACCGGACACAAGGTGAACGTGGACTATATCATCCCCGATCGACGCATCCGGCAAGGAGACAGCACCACCACCGAGCCGTTCCGAATTCACAAGATCAATGAGGTTCGCATCTTTACCGACTATTCGTATGAGAACCGGAACAAGTCCATCACGGATTCGGTGAGTTACAACGGCTATCAGCTATATAGTTTTGACGGCCTCAAATACCGCCCAAAGGCGATCACTGATGCCATCTCCATCGATCCCGGCAAGATCTTTAAGGACATTGATCGCACCCTAACGTATCGACAACTGGGAGAACTCCGAAACTTTCGATATCCCAATATCAGTTACCAGGAGGATCCCAGGGACAGTATCGACCGCGGGCTCATTGCGACCATCCTGTTGACGCCTAAGAAAAAATATACACTCGATTTTGACTTCGACGCCTATACCTCGACCATTCAGCAGTTCGGTATTGGTTTCAGTACTTCGTATTTGATCCGTAACGTCTTTCGAGGGGCCGAAAACCTCGAACTATCGGTGAGCGGTAGTGTGGGTTCATCCAGAGACAATGCCGACGGAAGCACCAATTTCTTTAATACTTCCGACGTAGGTGTGGACGCGAAACTCACGTTCCCGAGTATTCTGTTCCCCATCAACACAGACAGGCTGGTTCCCAAGTATATGTCGCCGTTTACCACCATGAGCCTGGGGATCAATGCCCAGAATAACATTGGGCTCGACCGCCAAAGCACCAATGGGATCTTTAGTTATCGCTGGCAGCCAAGTTCCATTCGCACCAATGTATTCGAATTGGTGAACCTTCAATACGTTCGCAACCTAAACACCAACAATTATTTTAACGTCTATCCCACCTCCTACGGCCGACTCAATGAGATCGCCATCGAAACAGGATACGACTTCCAGGGAGAGGGTATGGAACTGGGTATTGAAAACGGAGAAGCAGATTCTTTTATAGACTTGGTCTTAAACTCCGATCCCAGTGTGAATGCAACACCATTGCTTATTGACGAAGTTATTGGGATCAACCAGCGCAAGGAGCGGCTTACCGAGGACAACCTCATCTTTGCTTCCAACTTTTCATGGGATCGAGACAGCAGGGCCAACATTGGTGATAATTCGTTCACGAGGTGGCGATGGAAGGTCGAAACAGCCGGAAACTTACTATCCGCACTATCTTCTGCGGCCAATCTGGCGACCAATGAAGATGGCCAGGCCAAAACCTTTGGCGTGGTCTTTTCGCAATACGTGAAATTCGAAACCGACTGGATCCGGCATTGGGAAATGGGTGGCAATTCAGTCCTGGCCGTTCATGCCTTTGGAGGGATCGCCATTCCTTTCGGGAACAGTACCACCATTCCTTTCACCAGAAGTTATTTCGCCGGAGGCGCCAACGACAACCGCGGATGGCGCGCCTATGACCTGGGGCCGGGAAGTAGTGGAAGTATCCTGGATTTCAATGAAGCCAACTTCAAGCTCGCCTTCAATGCCGAGTACCGTTATACCATTTTAGGCAGTTTCAAAGGTGCGTTCTTTGTGGACGCCGGAAATATTTGGAATGCCCTGGACGAAGAGGACGACGAAGCCTTCCGATTCACCGGGCTGGAAGATCTATCGGAGATTGCCATAGCCTCTGGATTTGGACTCCGCTACGATTTTGGGTTCTTCGTGTTGCGCTTCGATGTAGGCTTCAAAACCTACGACCCGGCCTTGCCGGAAGGGGCACGGTGGTTCAAAGCCTATAACTTCAAGAATTCGGTCTTGAACATTGGTATTAACTATCCTTTTTAAACCATTTAAAATTATTATTTTTGTCATTCGTGCGCGATGCAAATGAACCTGCGCGAACAGGAAGCACGTCGTCACTAACCAAGTAATTATTTGTTTTTTCTTGCTGAAGTAAGAACGGACACAACGCATAACATTTATGAGTGGATCAATATCCCCCGGAGTGGTAACTGGAAAAGACGTTCAGGTTATTCACCAATTGGCAAAGGAAAAAGGGTTTGCCATGCCCGCGGTCAACGTAGTTGGCACCAACAGTATCAACACGGTTATGGAAACGGCCGTTCACCTCAACTCCCCCGTGATCATCCAGTTCTCCAATGGTGGAGGGCAGTTCAATGCAGGAAAAGGGTTATCCAACGATGGCCAGAAAGCAGCCATTGCAGGTTCTGTTGCCGGTGCGCGTCATATCCATGAGATGGCCAAAGCCTATGGAGCGACCGTGATTTTGCACACCGACCACTGTGCCAAGAAACTACTCCCTTGGATCGACGGCCTGCTCGATGCGGGTGAAGCTCATTACAAAGCAACCGGGAGTTCGTTATACAGCTCTCACATGATCGACCTGAGTGAGGAACCGATCGAGGAAAACATTGAAATTTGCAAACGATATCTGGAACGCATGTCGAAAATGGACATGACTCTGGAAATTGAACTGGGTATTACCGGTGGCGAAGAAGACGGGGTGGACAACACAGACGTCGACAGTTCCAAATTGTATACCCAACCCGAAGAAGTGGCTTATGCCTATGAAGAGCTGAAGAAAGTGAGCGATCAGTTCACCATTGCGGCTGCCTTTGGAAACGTACACGGTGTCTACAAACCCGGTAACGTAAAGCTTACGCCCAAGATCCTGAAAAACTCGCAGGAATACGTGCAGAACAAATACGGTACAGGTCATAACCCCATCGACTTTGTATTTCATGGTGGTAGTGGATCTACTTTGGAAGAAATTCGTGAAGCCATCGGATACGGGGTGGTTAAAATGAACATCGACACCGATCTGCAGTTTGCATTTTGTGAAGGAATTCGTGATTATATGCAGGGTAATATCGACTACTTGCGCACCCAGATCGGCAATCCGGAAGGCGACGATGTTCCGAATAAGAAATACTACGACCCAAGAAAATG
>JBCCHR010000209.1:0-5712 GCA_039028655.1 Bacteroidota bacterium | reverse complement strand
TATCATTTTTATTACCCGTGTTATAGCACGGCTAAAACTTAAATGTTAAAACTGTGCTATAAGAATGTTTTCCCAGACTGTACCAGTTGTAGTCAACTTAAGTCAAATATAAATATCAATTTTCAATTCAAAGTCGAGGCGCATACCCTGATTAATGGCGTCTACGGCATGCTTGCTGGCGCAGTATACATTACCTTTGGGATACACTTCCTTGCCTGCGGTCGATCCAATGTGGATGACATGGCCGCTTTTGCGATCGATCATTCCGGGGAGTACCGCCTTGGAGACATATAACAATCCTTTTACGTTAATGTCCATCATGGCATCCCAGTCGTCCAGGCTGCCGTTCTGGATAAAGTCCAGTCCGTGTGCATTACCCGCATTGTTGATCAGGATGTCCACATCAGCAAAAGCGCCCGGCAGAGCAGCGATGGAGGCAAATACCTTTTCCCTGTCCCGAACGTCAAAAGTGAGGGTGTGGACTTCGGTTTGTTGCGAGAATTCTTCACGAAGTGCGTCCAGTCGATCCTGCCGTCGACCACACAGAACGAGCCTTACGCCATGGGAGGCAAACAATCGTGCTGTGGCCATTCCTATGCCCGAGCTTGCCCCGGTGATCAATGCTGTTTTCTTCATTGCCATTTCTTTATTTTTTGCGTCTCTCCACTCACTAAGGGACCTTATGCCCCTGGCTGGCGACCAACATTTTAAACCAATCTACTTCGGTAAGCGGAAGGGATGCAGCGGCGGTAGCACCTGATATACGTTCGGTATTGGTCGTCCCGATCACTGGGTGAACACCTGCCGGATGTTGCATGATCCAGGCCAATAATAACTGGTCCTTGCTGGCGTGGTACTTGTCTGTTAATTCGTCGAGAAGTGAATGAATTCGTTGGGTCTGCGGGTCGTCCTCGCGAAAGACCTTGCCCAATGGGCTCCAGCACATCGGAGTGATGCCGGCAAGCATCATTTCGTCCAAAGTTCCGTTGTGCAATGCATCGGTCGCAGTGAGGGAGAATTCGATCTGGTTGGCCGACACCGGCGCTGTGGATCCAACCAATTGCATCTGGCTGGGGGTAAAATTAGAGACACCAAAGGATTTTATTTTTCCTGCGGAAACCAATGCGTCCACGGCCCGCTGGATCTCGTCGGGATGCATCAAAGGACTGGGCCTGTGCAACAGTAAAAGGTCCAGGTAACCAGCATTGAGGTCCTTGATCGATTTCTCTGCACTCCAAATGATATAATCCGCATCGTACTGGTAGTGCTTGATGGCATTATCTCGGGTCTCGCCCACGTATTGAATGCCGCATTTGGAAATGAGCTGGATGTCTTCTCTTGCAACCCCATTTTCAACAAAGGCCCGTCCAAATTCGATCTCGGTGGTGTAATCTCCATAAATATCGGCGTGATCGAAGGTAGCAATGCCTTCTTCGAGGCAATGATCGATAAGCGCACTCATTTGTGAAGTGGATAATTTTTTACCCCAGCTTCCCCAGGTCATACAACCCTGAATGATGCGCGAAAATTGGTGCTCCATATGGTATAAATTTCTGCCTTTTAAATTTATAAAATTGAAATGAGTAAAATGGCTGTTAGCCCTTTTATTTACAATAACTTTTAACCAATTGTTAACAGCGATATTCAGTAAAAAAATTCAATTTGCAGACCATTCAAAATAGGAATGCGAATTTTGATACTAAATACTTATGGAACAGACAGCTACTGCCCTCGATATAGGAGCTTTAAATGAGAAAATTGAAAAAGAAAGTGCTTTTGTAGAGATCCTCACCATGGAGATCAACAAGGTGATCGTTGGTCAAAAGCACATGGTGGAGCGCTTGTTAATCGGATTGCTAGGGCAGGGTCACATCCTTCTGGAAGGAGTTCCCGGGCTGGCGAAGACCCTTGCGATCAACACCCTGTCGCAGGCCGTTCATGGATCCTTTAGCCGAATCCAGTTTACACCGGATTTGTTGCCTGCTGATGTGATCGGAACGATGATCTACAATATGAAGTCGAATGATTTCAGTATAAAAAAAGGGCCCATCTTTGCCAACTTCGTACTGGCCGATGAGATCAACCGAGCTCCGGCGAAGGTGCAATCGGCTTTACTGGAAGCCATGCAGGAAAAACAAGTAACCATTGGCGAAGAGACTTTTAAGCTCGACAAGCCGTTCCTGGTGATGGCCACACAAAACCCGATCGAGCAGGAAGGAACCTATCCCTTACCCGAAGCCCAGGTAGACCGTTTTATGCTGAAGACCGTGATCAAGTACCCCAAGATCGAGGAGGAGCAATTGATCATTCGCCAAAATTTGAAAGGAGATTTCGAGCCTATCAACCCTGTGGTGAGCATCGACCAGATCTTGCGGGCGCAAGCTTCGGTGCGCGAAGTATATATGGACGAGAAGATCGAAAAGTACATCCTTGATATCATTTTTGCCACTCGTAACCCTGAAAATTACGGTTTGAGTGATATCAAACCACTCATCAGCTTTGGCGCGTCACCAAGGGGAAGCATCAATTTGGCCACAGCGGCCAAGTGTTATGCCTTTATCAAACGCCGTGGGTATGTAATTCCCGAAGATATTCGAGCGGTGGTTCACGACGTATTGCGCCATCGTTTAGGTGTTACCTACGAGGCGGAAGCCGAAAATATTACTTCCGAAGATATCATCAACAAGATCGTGAATGTTATCGAAGTGCCTTAGATCAGTAAGCAGTATTCGATATTCAGCAGGCAGCAACGCACTGAGTATTGAATAATCCGCCACTACCAAACCACGCTGCCAACCGTCACAGCCAACTGTATACTGAAATAGATGGATACCAAAGAACTTCTTAAGAAAGTACGCAAGATCGAGATCAAGACGCGTCGCCTGAGCGACCATGTCTTTGGTGGCGAGTATCACAGTACATTCAAGGGAAGAGGGATGACCTTTAGCGAGGTGCGTCAATACCAGTTTGGCGACGACGTTAGGAGTATCGATTGGAACGTGACCGCACGATACAATGAACCATTCGTGAAGGTATTTGAGGAAGAGCGGGAACTCACACTTATGTTGCTGGTTGATATTAGTGGTTCGGAGTTCTTCGGAACCGATACACAATTCAAAAACGAGATCATCACTGAGATTGCAGCCACGCTGGCGTTTTCGGCTATGCAGAATAACGACAAGATCGGACTTATCCTGTTTTCGGATCAGATCGAGTTATTCATTCCTCCCAAAAAAGGAAAGTTCCATGTTTTGCGTATCATTCGGGAGTTGATCGAACATAAAGGCGCCAGTAAGCGTACCAACATTGCCCAGGCGCTCAAATACCTCACCAACGTGATGAAGAAGAAGGCGATCGTTTTCGTACTGTCCGATTTTATCACCGAGGGCTACACAGATACCTTGCAGATCGTGTCGAAAAAGCACGATGTGACCGGGATCAGGATCTACGATCGCAGGGAAGAGGAAATACCCAACCTTGGCATGGTCCAGATGCAGGACGAGGAAACCGGAGAGTATATGCTGGTAAACACCAGTTCCAAAGCAGTGCGCCGAAACTACCACAAATTCTACTCCGAACGGGTAGCCGAGTTTAACGACGCTTTCCTCAAAAGCGGAGCCGGTGTCCTGAGCTGTCGCGTTGATGAAAGCTATGTCAAGAAATTATTAGGATACTTTAAGAGACGTTAACCTAAATGAACCGCCTACGATCCTACATACCAAGACATTTTCGCTACCTGCCATTGCGGGGCTTTTTTGTTGCGGGATTCATTTTAATGAGTGCGGTTGGCTTCGGACAGGTACGAACGGCCATAGACACTACCGTTATTCGCATAGGTGAAGAGATTACCTATACCATCGAGGTGGAGGCCGATTCCACGGCCCTTGTCTTGTTTCCAGAGGGGCAAAGCTTTCAACCTCTGGAAGTGATCGATTCCTATCCTGTGGATACGACCTATGGTTCGGAGAAAAACAAATTGATCAAACGCTACGGCCTCACTCAATTCGATTCGGGCAAGTACAAACTACCTTCCCAACGTGTGATGGTCGACGACCGTGGATTCCTCACCGATTCCGCACTGATCGAGGTAAAGGACGTTCCCGTGGACACCTTGGAGCAAAAGATGTTCGATATCAAACCGGCGATAGAAGTGGATCGTCCGCCCTTCGATTTTCTGTCCTTGTTGTATCGGCTTGTTCCCATACTCCTGATATTGGGGATCATCTATTTGTTATTCCGAAGAAAAAAATTACGCGAAGAACGAGAACGACAATTGCCTCCTTACGAGGAAGCACTAGCGGCTCTACAGGCGCTGGACGAATCCGAAATGTTGCGAGAGAACAAATCCAAAGCCTATTATTCATCGCTCACCGAGATCGTGAAGCGTTATATCGACCGGGAGGTTGATGATACCGCCCTTGAAAGTACCAGTGACGAGTTGATAGAGCGCCTTATGTTGCACAAAGATGCTGGGCACTTCGATTTTGATACCACTACCATCAAGAAGCTGGAGGCCATCTTTAGGCGTGCCGACCTGGTGAAGTTTGCAAAGATGCAACAAGAGGCAGGACAGGCCCGTGCCGATAGAGAAGCCATTGAAGAGATCATTAACGAAACCCATGATGCCATTCCGGAACCCACGGAAGAAGAACTGCTCGAAAACGAACTGTATTTGGAGCAATTGGCCAAAAAACGCCAGCGTCAGCGTTGGATACGGGGCATTGCAGCCGGCATCTTGCTGGTGATCCTCACCGGGGTGGGGTATGGTGCTATCACTGGCTTCGACAACTTGAGAGATAAGGTGCTTGGGAACGAAATGCGGGATATGGCCGAGGGACGCTGGTACAAAAGTGAATACGGGAACCCAGCGGTGATCGTTGAGACACCGGAGGTGCTCATTCGGAAGGATGCCTTAGCGAGCAACGATTCGATTGCGCCCAGCTCGGGCGAAGACTATTTCGAATATGGAGAGTTTGGTGAGTTCTTTATTTCGATCAGCACGGTTGCCGGTGGAACGGCCATTGGCGGACAAGAGCCCAATCTGGATCTGGCCATGGAGGAGTTTATTCAGGGAATTGAGAATTCCGGGGCCATTAACATGGTGGTCAAACAGGAATCGTTCTCTACCGAAGGCGGTATCAACGGTCTGAAGTCGTATGGCGATTTCAATCAGAAATTTGACAATGGAAAGATCAACAAACACAAGGTGGCCTATGAGATCTTGTTGTTTAAACAAGGCAGTGGGCTGCAAGCCATCCTGGTGATCTATGACAAGGAGGACTTCTACGCTACTCAAATCAAGGATCGGGTGATCAACTCGGTGGAGCTGGAATTATTAGAACCTCAGCAAAAACAACAAAAATCGTCCTAATGCAAGTCTTCGAATATGTAAATCCACAGTATTTCTGGCTGCTTTTATTGCTGCCTTTACTGCTGTTGTGGTATATATGGAAGGCAAAGAAACAAACGGCCGATCTGCGTATGTCCAGCCTGAAAGGCTTCAAAACCTCCAAGAATTGGCTGGCTAGGTTGCGCCCGTTGCTGTTCGCCTTGCGGCTATTGGCCCTGGCAGCGGTGATCGTAGCCATTACACGGCCTCGTACCGTGGATGAAAGTACCAAGATAACCAGAAATGGATTGGACCTGGACCATGTTCAAATTTCCATATTGAAAAAACATGCGTTGAATTTGTTCACGCTAGCAGATTGTCAC
>JBCCHR010000208.1:0-5756 GCA_039028655.1 Bacteroidota bacterium | reverse complement strand
TCTACATCCTTCTCTGTGGCTATCCACCCTTCTACGGAGAAGACGACTAGGAGATCCTTCAAATGGTGAAGAAAGGAGCTTTTGATTTCGATGGTAAGTATCTGAGTTTGGCATTCTTCCCTAGGTGACGAGTGGGATCAAGTTTCAAATGAGGCGAAGGACCTGATAAACTATTTTCGGCTACCAGGAAATACAACCCATCTGCCAACGATCTCGCATCCCAGAAAGCCTGCTCCTTTGTGCTCAATTTCCTTACAAACACCCCGGCATAATTGTACACGCTAATTGTTTCGATCTCCGAAACCAGCACTGTATTGAAAACGAATTTTGATCCTCGTGTAGGACTCACTAACGGCTGGTCCAATGAATATTCGTTCACAGAGAGATTGAGATCTCGAGTTACCATAAGGTTGGGATCCACCAGCGGGGCACCACTGTCCCATCTCCCTTGAGCGTTTCCGTCGGTGTCAAATTCGGTGATCTGGTTGAGCGCTCGCTCTACGACCAATAAATTCCCGTTGGGCAGCAGACCAAATCCCTCCGGATTCAGGATTCCGGCAATATGATCTTCCAGATAGGTGCCGGTGCTATCATATCTCAACACCTTACCTTCGGTAAAGTCTTGAACCAACAGATCGCCATTGGTATCCCACCAAATGTAGGTGGGGTTCTCAAGAATCGATGTATCGATGAACGACCCAAGGTAATTGCCATCGGGATCGAACCTTTCTACGGTACCCGATCCACCGTTAAAGCCAAAGAGCGCCACGTAGAAATTACCATCGGCGTCCCAGGTCATTCCCATGCCAAGAGGCGTGGGTACGGTACTCGTTACCGGGCCAACCAGGGTGCCATCGAGATTAAATCGGAGAATGGCGGAGGTTTGCTGCGTGGTACCCCATTGTGTTATATACAGCAGATTGTCTGGTCCCAGCGCCATTTTGGTAGGACTTGTTACGGGAGCCTGATTCCAGACCTCAATAAACTCGCCGGTGTCCTGGTTGAATTTCAGGATATTATTACTGTTACTGCTGGAGACCAGGGCAAACCCGTCGGGGTGAAAAAAGATATCCTGGGGACTATCCAGCCCACCGGCATTTTCCTCGATGAATAACTCCTGAAACTGTCCGTTTTGATCGTATTTATTGATAGAGTTCAGGATACGGTTACTCGCGTAATATTCAACTTGAGCGAGAGATAATGTTACCCAGAACAAAAGTGCGATTCCGGTTATTGTGCTTCTAATTTTCATAGTTATATATTTTGAAGTGAAACTTAATGGCCAAATGGCCCGAACGAAACAGTCCTTTGAGGCGACTGTCGTCTAGCACAATGTTAGGAGGAAATGCAAATGAAGCAGGGAATTACGACCGGAAGTTTGTTCGAATACCGAAAATCCGAACAAATTCACTCCTCCCCGTTAGAGAATTTGCGATGTTGTTTCTTGTATGCAAGTGGTGTGGTACCCACAAATTTGTTGAAGGATTCGTAGAAAGAACTCTTGGATTTAAATCCCACTTCCTGGGCAATGGCATCGATGGTGAAGTGCTTATAATCTTCATCGAGCAATAGTTTTTTTGCTGAATTGATTCGGTACGAGTTGATGAACTCAAAGAAGTTAACTCCAAAGTGCTCCCTGAGCAATTGAGACAATAAGTGCTCGGTCGAATTGATACGGTTTGCCAGATCGATGAGGCGCAGGTCTTTTTTCATGTACAGTTGATCTGTTTCCATCGCCAGGAGGATCTGCTCAGAATAAAACGTTTT
Source organism: Bacteroidota bacterium (assembly GCA_039028655.1). Classification (GTDB taxonomy): domain Bacteria; phylum Bacteroidota; class Bacteroidia; order Flavobacteriales; family Flavobacteriaceae; genus Aureisphaera. Next base: position 3,989 of record JBCCHR010000208.1, on the reverse strand, counting down.
TTTAACGTCGTTCAAGGGGTTCCGTTTCGATCTCGCCACCGATCGGAACAACTCAGGAACCAAGAGCGTTTTGGTAACGAAATACAGTATAAAGGCAGCCTTGACTATATAGAATACCACAAAGAAAAAGGTGACCACACCTACTTTATCCTCAAAGGAATACACGATCATTTGAAACAGATAAGCTGCAGCCAAACTCCCGTAAAAGGTATTGAGCGTTCGATACCATTTGAAGGATCGTTTCACCCCTTCATGCCGTATAGAATTCCGAATTACCAGGAAGTAAACAATGATCTGCGCCACAAAGGCAAGGCGATAGATATAAAACTTTGAGTTCACTTCCAAGGTCAGGATCATATCAAAATAGAAATCGATCTTCTCCTTTGCACTAAACAAGTAGAACGGGATATGATTGATCAAAAGCAACATAAACGGTAAAAAATGCAGGTATGCATACCGATGCTTTTTATATGGTGTAGCATAGAAATACAACAACGGACCAAACAGAAAAGGAAAGGCCACGGTACTGAACAAAAAGTGTGGATTCTCGACATAGAAATTACCCCAGAACAAGTTCTGCCCAAGCAGATAGCAGGAAAAAATCAGCACAAACAAAACCAGAAACTTGTGATGAGTATCGCGAATGGGTTTGCTTGCACACAAGATGAGGCTCGTTACTATACCTTGAATGGCAAGGATAAAAACAGCAAGTTTTAAAAACTCCGGCATATCGGTAGTTAGCTCTTGGAATTAATGATCACAAAACCTAAAGGTGGACAAATGCCGGATAGATTCCAAGCGCAGTCGGTCGGGTTTTATAAAATTAGACCGAGTTGCCTTTCTGAATAAGCGAAACCAGGGTTTTAGTCAATTCCCTTCGGCTATAGTTCTCAATAGGCCCCTTAGTAGCCTCCAGCTTGCCGCGAAGAAACTGATCGAACAATTGAAGGATCTCCTCTTCCAGACGGGTTTCTTCAGCATATAAAAAATAAGACCCCGCCATGGTTTCATTCAGTATGAAGGGCACATCACTACCTTCCGGACCCATGGCAATTATCGGCCTTCTCGCCCTCAGGTATTCGAACAATTTGCCAGGAATAATAGCCCTGGTTTCGGGTCGATCCATCTCGATAAGTAACAAAACCTGTGCATTGTGCTGTAGTTGCAATGCCTCACTGTGCTTCACATAGCCTAACAATTGCGTACGCTCCAACAGCCCATGGCTCTCCAGGCTATTGCATATCTCCTCGCCTACTGTTCCGGCTAACTTCAAACAAAAATGATTTGAGAACTCCGCGTTCTCGTTACATAATTTCGACAATACCTTCCAGAGCGATACAGGATTTCTTTCACTCAGCAACGAGCCTATGTGTACCAGAGAAAATTCCGGATCGGGACGCGCCTCAACTTCCTCCTGCGCATCATAACCGTTGGTTATCACCGAAACAGGCACGTTGGTAAGCCTCCCAAACTCCTTTTTTGTGGTGTTGCTGGTCACAACCACCGTATCGGCCGATTGCAGCACTTCCTTTTCCAAGGCCTTGTGTTTACGCTGCGAAGTTCTCGTAAGACGGAGTGACTGGTGGTAATGGATCGTAGTCCAGGGATCTCTAAAATCTGCTATCCATTTCAGATCCATCTCCCTTTTCAACCGTAAACCAATAAGGTGCAGGCTATGCGGCGGACCGGTAGTAATGATCGTATCGATAGCGTTCTGGCCAAGGTAATCCTTCAGAAATCGAACAGAGGGCTTCACCCATCCAACGCGCGCATCGGGTATGAAAAGATTCCCTCGTATGAACAATAACAGTCGTCCGAGAATGGACGGATCTTTTTCAGAAATAATACCGGTACTCATCTCCTGGGTCTTCCGCTTGCTCAGCCATTTTGCATAACGATAGGGCTCCTTGATCGGAAATCGTATCACCCGCACCTCCTCTGGCACTTCTTTCTCAAAACTGTGGTCGACCATGGGATAATGCGGATTGTCCGGCACGAATACGTGCGGCTCGATATCGAATTCTCCCAGATATTTTACGAATTTAAGCCAGCGTTGTACTCCCGGTCCTCCAGCCGGTGGCCAGTAATAGCAAATGATGAGAACGGGTTTCTTGCCCATTATTGCTCGCTTGTAGGTTTCTTTTTTCTGAAGTGAATAAACGCAGCACCGCCGAGCACCAGCAAGAATACAATATTAAAGGCCAGCGTGATGGTACTTCCTTTTCGAACCACTGCCGGCTCAAATTTGAACTCGATCTGATGCACGCCCCTAGGCACCATCATGGCGCGTAAGGCATAATTGGCACGGAAATGCTCCGAAGGCTCACCATCTATGTAGGCATTCCATCCTTCGGGATAGTACACCTCGGAAAAAATGGCCAGCTGATCGGTTTGGGTGCTGGTTTCGTATTTCAAATAATTCGGAAGATGTTCGGTGAGGTCGATACTCGCCAAACTGTCCCGCTGGATATTCCTGCTTGGGATCTTGTCCAGGTAATCGGTGTGGATCACGGCCGTTTCCTTTGTATCCAGGCTGTCCAACAACATGATCTCGGCATTGGCATCAGGCGCCGGAAGGACACTCTCCACGAACCAAGCCGGTCCATTGGCATACGGATTCTCCTGAACACCTACCTGCCCTTCTTCCCCAGGAACTAAGATGTATTTCACGTTGAACATATCGAATATCTCCGGCTCGCCTTCAATGAGGTAGAATTCGTAGATATCGTTGATACGACCCAATTTCGCGGCATGGTAGCCGCCCAGCGCATTGTGGAAATAGCTCGCCTCACCACTTTTAAAGGATCCGCCTATTCGTCGGGCATCGTACACCCGGTAATACCCTTTATCCTCAAGAATGCGTTCGGTGGCCGCCGTGGCTAGAAATGGTTTTTCCATGATCCTGGAAACCACAAAATTATCGGAGTTGACATAGCGGGTGTTCACCCCAACCAGGTCGATAAGCACCAATACCACAATGATCCCTATCCCGTAAACTTCCTTGATCTTCTTGGTATATACCAACCAAAGTGCGGCAGCAGTGGCCAAAACAAAGAATATTGATCGTAAGGCATCACTTGACATCACAGCCATGCGGTCTTCGCGAACGGCATCGATAAACGGAATCCCCATTTGATCGATGATGATGGAATCGTACGGACCGGCAAAAGAGAACAATTGTGATTTTAATAGAACGAATAAAAGTCCGATCCCTCCCACGATACCGGTGGCGTACATCAGTGCTTTTTTCTTCTTTTCTCCCGGGTGTACATCGTTAAAGAATTGGCGCAAGCCTACCACAGCGAGGATCGGTAAGACCAATTCGATGATCACCTGGATGGATGAGACCGCCCTAAATTTATCATAAAGCGGTACGTAGTCTATAAAAAGTTCGGTGAGCCATGAGAAGTTCTTTCCCCAGGAGAGCAAAAGGCTCAAGGTAAATCCGGCCAATACCCACCACTTGAGTCTTCCTCGTACAAGGAAGAGAGCCAACACGGCCAAGAAAATGACCACGGCGCCAATATAGGCAGGTGCCGCTACAATGGGTTGATCTCCCCAGTAGAAGGGGATCTGGTCGTTGAGAAATTGCATGGCTTCCTGCGGACTCGCACCTAATTTCAACAATTCTTGTGCTGCTTCCGAATCTTCCGGAAATCCATCACTCGAGCCACCACCCATGAAATTTGGGATCAATAGGTTGAAGGTCTCCAGCTTGCCGTAGCTGTATTCGGTAATATAATCGTAGTTCAATCCGCCGCTATTGTCCTTGGGACTACCGTCGGGTTTGATCGTAAGTTCACTCTTTCCTCGTGTCGAATTGGCCGCATACTCCTGCGTAGCCATGATATTGGTGGCGTTGAGTCCGATGGCCAAAACTACCGCCAGTACCATGATCCCTACCGCTTTGAGATAATGTGGAATGGAGTCGAGAGCGTTGTCCTCCTCTTCCGTACTGTGCTGGGTCCTCATGGAGAGAAGACTCATCT